>JAJZNH010000568.1 GCA_021811745.1 Acidobacteriota bacterium | reverse complement strand
GTTGTTCCAAGCAGGATTTCGCAATTCTTTCGTTGACCAATGTTTTGGTAGGTCAAAAAATGCGACTGGTAACAAAATCTGGATGCTTTTGTTTTCTGGCGATTGCCGCTATGAGTATTTCATTAGCACATGTGACGGCAGAAACACCCGCACAGCAATATCATCAATTGTCGCAAGAAGCCGCCAATGGTAATGCCAACGCCATGGAGAAACTCGGCACGGCCCTGGGCTGGAAGGATGGAAGCGTCGAGTATGGGATAAACCTTTGGAAATGAGAACGGCATGAGATCAGCGTACTCGATGCAACGGAACTCTGTCAGTGTTCTGATTCTGACTGAGAGAGAGCGCGAAGACGTCCGGCGCTACGTGATGCTAAAATGTGATACATGAAAACCGTCTCTGTACGCGATCTTCGCTACGACTTTCCCAAGGTGGAGCAAATCCTGCGATCGGGTGAAGAGGTGCGCATTACGAAACGTCGCAAGGTCATTGCGCGTCTCACTCCGGAACCCGTGGGTAGGCCCGAGCTGCCAGATTTTCTGGCCCGGATGCGCGCGAATCTTGGCGACAAAATGCTGGCGCAAACAGGCGCGGAATCGATCGCGGCGGATCGTGAAAGCCTATGATCTACCTCGATGCGAGTGCGCTGTTCTCCCTGTACCTGCCCGACGCGAACACTCCGGCAGCCATCTCGCTCACCACAGCGGCAGATGCGCCGCTCCTCATCACCCCGCTTTGTGAATTGGAAACGGTCAATGCCTTCCGCCTGCGCGTTTTTCGTAAGGAACTGCCAGCCTTGAGCGTGGAAAATGCCGTTCGAGATCTGGAAGGAGATATTCGATCGGGCGTCCTGCTCCTTCGGCCCCTCCCCGAAGGCTCTTTCGCGCGGGCCGGGATTCTCGCCAAAGCACTCACGCCCGCAATTGGTGTTCGCGCTGTGGATCTGCTTCACGTTGCAGCAGCGTTGGAACTTAGTGTCGGATCGTTCTACACCTTCGACCAGAAGCAGCACAGGACGGCTCAAGCCGCCGGTCTGAAGACCAATCCGTTGCCATAAAAGCCTGTCAGGGATTCGTATTCGCTTCCGCCACGGCGGCCCGTGGCGGAAGCCCGAAAAGATGGGGGCTCGCCTTTGGTACCCTGTTCCCCGCTCCCCTCACATCTCATCGGCCGAGGGGCCGTAGGCACCGGGGATCCTGGCGTCGAGCAGGCGCAGATAGACGCCCAGTTGCGCGCGGTGGTGAATCATGTGGCTGATCACCATCTCGCGAAAGACCTGGTGCCGCGGATCGTCAATGAACTTTTGCCCGCCGAAGATGAACTGCCAGTGCTGGTCCCACTTTTCTGGTGAAACCGAAGCCAGCTCTTTCCGCACCTTCGGGAGCTCGCTGTCGAACTTTTCGAGCAGAGCCGCCTTGCTGGCGGGAATGTAGGGGTCCCATTTGTGGTCGGCGGCAAACTCCAGCTTGTCCTGGGTCAGCGTGGTCATCGCCCAGTTCCCAGCCATGTCGGTCAGGTGCCCGGCCAAGCGGCCCAGGCTCATCGACTTGGGGTGCGGTTTGTAGTTGAGATCGCCGTCAGTGGGGATGGCTTCCAGCATCTTGCGTGTCTTGGCGGTCTCGCGATCGTATTCAGCAATGAGATCCTTTTGAAAATCCATGCAAGCAACCTCCTGTGGTGTGCAGTGCCAGCATAACCGATCCAGGATCAAAAGGCGAAGAAACAGCGATAAATTCCTTGTGGATTTCTGCGACGATTTCGCCTTCAGCCGAGCAGCACCCCAGCGCCCTGTTTCACCTCGGTAGCGCGAAAGCGATATATTCGCCGCCAACGGGTCCGTGGGGGTCGCGGCCGCCGCTGGCGGCGATCACTACATACTGTCTGCCATTCACCATGTAGGTGGAAGGCGTGGCGATGCCGGCATAGGGCAGGGTGGTCTCCCAAAGCAGCTTGCCCGTCGAGCTGTCGAAGGCGTGGAATTTGCGGTCGTAGACGGTGGCTCCGATGAAGACCAGGCCGCCGGCGGTGACGATCGGCCCGCCATACAGCTCCGAGCCGGTGTTGCGGATTCCCTGCTTGACCAGCGCGGGGTACTCGCCGAGCGGAATCTTCCAGAGATATTTGCCGGTCTTCAGGTCGATGGCGTTGAGCGTGCCCCACGGCGGCGTGATGGCCGGGTAGCCGTCGGGATCGAGGAATTTGCGGTATCCGGTAAAGACGTACCGGTTCATCGGAGCCGCCGTTGCGCGCGATTGCTGGGCCCCGCTCATCTCCTTCTTCGCGTCGCTGGAAGAGGCTTTGGGCCCGCTGCGGAGATAGGCGATCAGCCCGTTGAGCTGGGCGGCATCGATACTCAGAAAGGCAGGCATGCGGCCCTTGCCTTGGTGAATCGTGTCGCGAACCTGCTCCGGCGTCAGCCGGTTCATCACGCCGACCAGCGACGGGAACGTGGGCGGGCTTCCGGCAAGGTTGATGCCGTGGCAGATGGCGCAATGGCTCTCATAGATTTCCTGGCCAATGCTGGCCTGCTGCGCCGCCGGAACCAGGCCGCCGGTCCAGGCCATCTCCGTCGAGCCAACGTAGAGCACATCCGTGGCAGGATCGATGGCCGGTCCGCTCCATTCGCCGCCGCCGTCGAAGCCAGGGAAAACGACCGTCTGCTTCTCAACGGCAAAGGGAATGAACTGGCCGCCGCTGCGAAAGGTGTGGAATTCCTTGACCGCCCAGGCATGCG
>JAJZNH010000394.1 GCA_021811745.1 Acidobacteriota bacterium | reverse complement strand
CTACACTAGGACGACATCGATCTCGGTAGTGCTGTCCGGAAGCTCCACAGATGGTTCGAATCGGAAGCGAGACGCCGCCGGGCGCAGCCGCTCTATCATCGTTCCTTCTTTCTCGGTATTTTGCGCAGAAAACAGCGCATCGAAGGTGTATGAGAACATGCGAAGAATGTTGTCATCTACCGCACTGGCAAGCGGAAACTGGGGTGCCACCGCGAGGGTGAGATCGTCCAGGGGCACAAACGGATGAATGCACATGCTCGCCCCCTTTTGAGTAGAAGGGTTGAGGGTCAGATCATGAAGGATATTTTCACATAAGGCCTTGTCGATGTTTGAAATTTTGCTCAATTCATTCGTCCATGTGTGGCGGGACTTGACCATCACAAGGGAAGAAGTGGGTATCGGATACCCGTAACTATCGAAGGGGTAGCAAATGTACTCGTGGATTGCACACAGGATAAGCAGAGCGACGTATAGCTCCTTGAATTCACGCAGCGAGTACCCGTTCAACTGAAAGTCGTCGTGATGCCGGAAGTTGTCATGCAGCCGCGCTTGATATTGCGGTCGCAATGCCTCGATCAGCTCTGGCGACGGCTCGTAGAAGAACTTTCTCGCTAAGCCCCTTTGCCGAGACGCATGGAAGAGTTCATCCAGCATGCGCTTGCCCTCTTTAGACTCCTTTTTGGAAGGAGTACCCCAATTAATGGCGAGGTCGCTCCCAAGCGCACGGAAGCCTTGCTGAAACGCAATTACCTGCCGCTGCCGTGGTGAGTCTCTCGGTATGTAGAAGCACACCTTCCCATCCGGCAGTACCTCAACCTGCTCATGGTCTTTGTGCCACATTGGGAAGACATTGAGGAAATGCGTGTACTGCTCAGTCACCATCAAAGCGTGATTAGCGTCGGAGATCAGAGAGCCGTGCCAAGTGTACTTCTGGACCAGTCGAGATGCAGGCTTTCCGTATTCATTGATGAACTTGAAGCCGGAGGTGCGACGGTCCAGGTTGATGACCCTAATTCGATGGCCCTGGCCATTGCGGCTGTCTTTCTGAAGCGTCACCTCCAGGTTTAACGCCATGGCGGTCAGGAGCGCCCACCGGGCTTCATTTGCCGGGCGCTTGAGAAGCCGCAACAGCTTGTAGCAATCATCTGACCTATCCTCGACAGCCTGCACTGCGTCGCGTTGTTCGGTCGACGCTTCGCTCTTTCGGAATGGCATTTCGGTGCGCCCTTCGAGAGTCTTCGCCGTCAATGATAACGGAGGCGCTCTACGAGACGCCCCGTCTTACAATCGGTATGAGTTTCTGATGCGGCCTGATTGGTAACGGCAAGTCGCCCGGTGTTCAGGCCACTTCCATCGACATGAGTGTCAACTGTCGCCTCCCAATGCACTCATTGAGGCGACATTGTGTTCCTGGCCGCTGTCGGCAAGCCGGAAGCATTCGGATGTGGCCGCCCGGTTTTGCGAAGCCGAAGCACACCAAGTGCGGGGCGTTCGGCAACTTCGATGGACCCGGACTTTAAACGGACCCAGTGCGGACCGATTTCCTGGCCCTGATGCGCGCGCGCCGTTGCCGTAAACTGGATTTTTGGAAAGCCCGATGCCAACCCGTCCCTGCTGGGTGGAGATTCGCACCCGTTTCCTCGAAGACAATTACCGCCTGTTGCAGTCTTTGGCCGCTCCCTACGCGGATCTTCTCGCCATCGTCAAAGCCGACTCCTACGGCCACTCTCTCGCTTTGTGCGCCCCGGCCGCAGTGCGCGCTGGGGCGCAGTGGCTGGGGGTCACCAGCGTGGAGGAAGGCGCGGCGGCGCGGGCGCTCTGCCCCGACGCGCGCATCCTGGTGATCGGCGGGGTTTTTCCCGGGCAGGGCGCGGCGCTCATTCAGCACCGCCTGACCGCGGTCGCTTGGGAGCTTTGGCAGCTCGACGAGCTCGAAATCGCCGCACAGGCCGCGGGGCTCGCCCCGGGTTCGCTCCCGGTGCATCTCGAGATCGACACCGGCATGAGCCGTCAGGGCGCCAGCCCGCGCGGGCTCGATCCGGTGCTGGCGCGTTTCACGCCGGCTTCGCCGCTGCGGCTGGAGGCGGTGATGACGCACCTGTTCGCCGCCGACGAAGCCAACCAGCGCATCACCGGCGAGCAGCTCGCGCATCTCGACGCGGCGCTAGGCCGCATCTCCGCCGCCGGCCATTTTGCCGAGTGGCTCAACGTGGGCAACTCCGCCGCGTTGCTGGCCGGCCAGGCGCCCGCCATTGCCGACCTGGCCGCGCGCCACGGCATGAGGGCGCTGCTGCGGCCGGGCCTGGTGCTCTACGGGCTGGTGCCCGAGTACCATCCCGGGTTCGACGACGAGCCCGCCACGCTGGCCGCCGCGCGCGCCAATCTCAAGCCGGTGCTCACCTGGAAGGCGCGCGTGGTGGGCGTGCGCGAAGTGCCTGCGCGCACGGTCGTGGGTTATAACGGCACCTTCGTGGCATCGGAGCCGATGCGCCTGGCCCTGGTCGCCGCGGGCTATGCCGACGGCCTCGATCGCCGCCTCGGCAACCGCTTCAGCTTGCTCGTCCGCGGCCAAAAAGCGCGGCTGGTGGGCCGCGTCAGCATGGATCAGTCCGTTCTCGATGTCACCGGACTTCCCGGCGTCACCGCGGGCGATGAAGTTGTGCTCCTCGGCGCCCAGGGCAACCAGACCATCACCGCCTTCGACCACGCCCGGACGTCCGGCACCATTCCCTGG
>JAJZNH010000010.1 GCA_021811745.1 Acidobacteriota bacterium | reverse complement strand
GGCTGGCCGATCAGCACAATCGGCGCGCCGGTCGCGGATTTGAAGAGGCCTTCCATGGCCGCGATAGCCGCAGGCTGGTGACGCGCCACGTATTTGCCGTGCATGTCGCCGGTGGGAAAGATGATGAGGATCGTTGAGATGAGGCCGGCTACGACGCCCGTCTGCAGGAAGATGCGTCCATACTCCTCGCGCCGCTGTTCCAGCAGGTAGAAGGCGCCAACAGCCGCCATCACAAACGAACCGGTCACCACCGCGCCCATCATGTTGTGCGCGTATTGCAACAGCGCCCAGGGATTGAGGAGAAGATGCCAGAAGCTGAGCACCTCGAATCGCCCATCCGGCATGCGGCTATAGGCCACCGGGTGTTGCATCCATGCGTCGGTGACGATGATGAAGAAGCCCGAGATCCACGAGCCCACAAAGACCATCACCGCCGAGAACCAGTGCATGACTCTGGAGAGCCGCTTCTCGCCATAGAGAAAAAGGCCGAGGAACGCCGACTCCAGAAAGAAGCTGAAGACGCCCTCCATCGCCAGCGGCTGGCCGATCACGCCTCCGGAGAGCTGCGAAAACCGCGCCCAGTTGGTGCCGAATTCGAACTCCATCGGAATGCCGGTGACCACGCCGAAGACAAAGTTGATACCGAAGATGCGCCCCCAGAACCGCGCCGCCTGGTTCCACTGCTCGCTGTTCGTCCTGAGCGCGACCGTCTTGAGCACGACGATTAGAAGGCCAAGGCCCATGGTGAGTTGAGGAAAGAGATAGTGATAGGTGACGGTAAAGGCAAATTGCAACCTGTGGATCAACTCACTGGTCATTCAGCGCCTCCTGTCGCAAGATGTGGATGTTAAAGAAGGGAGAAGCTCACCGGCCGTTTTACTGACGATCTACTATCGATAGTAGACCCGCCATCGTTGCTACGCGAAGCTGATCATGAATCCTCTTTTTTCTTGCGTGATCCAGATCACATGCAACAAACGAGCATCCCGTTGAGTCTAATTAAGTAATGGCATGTGCGCGCATTCCTGGCGAGGTCGCAAGTTTCCCCTTCCATGCATACGCGATGAGATAGAAATTTCCCTGAAGCAAAACGGGGCCAGAGATGCGGGTCGCAATTATCGGCGGGGGCATAGCGGGGTTGGCCGCTGCTTACGAACTGGAAAAGTTGCGCGCGGCGGGCAATGGGATCACCTACGCCCTGTTTGAGGCGCGCCCGCGGGCCGGAGGTTCATTGGCCTCTGAGACTGTCAATGGCGCTGTGCTTGAATTGGGCCCGGACTCGTTCCTGACGGAGAAGCCTGCGGCGGCGGAGCTCTGCCGTGAGCTGGGGCTCGGATCGGAACTTATCCCTTCCAACGATGCGGCGCGCAAAACCTACATTGTGGTGAAGAACCGCCTGGTGGCGCTGCCCGACGGACTCATGTTCCTGGTGCCTACCAAGCTGATTCCGACGGCATTCACGCCGCTGTTCAGCCTTGGCACGAAGACGCGGATGGCGCTTGAGCTGCTCCATCCACCCCGCCACAATGGCGGCAGGGACGAGACCGTGGCCGCGCTGGTCGAGCGGCATTATGGCGCCGAGGTCGTGGACCGGCTCGCCGATCCACTGCTCTCGGGAATCTACGGCGGCGATTCGGCGCAACTGAGCGCGCAAACCGTGTTGCCACGGCTGGTCGAAATGGAGCGTCAATACGGCTCACTCACGCGGGGCATGCTGGCGGCGCACGGCAAGATGCGCGCCCACGCGCAAAAAACCTCCAACGGGTCAGGCCGTGGAAAGACCGCTATTTTTACCACGCTGCGCGGGGGCATGCAGCAGCTGGTCGATGCAATCGTTTCGCGCCTCGATCCCGCTTCGCTTCACTTTTCCGCCCCGGTCAGCGCCCTCGAGAAAATGCCCGATGGGTGGAGGGTTGAGGCAGGTTGCGTCGACGAGTTTTGCGACGCGGTGATTGTGGCTTCGCCCGCCTGGGCAGCCGGCGTGCTGCTCGGCCAGGTGGATCCCGTGCTGGGCGATGAGTTGAGTGCAATTCCTTACTCCTCTTCGATTACCGTCAACCTTATCTACGACCAAGCCGGGCTGGGGCGCCTGCCCGACGGATTCGGCTTTCTCGTTCCTTCGAGCGAAGGCCGCAAGATGCTGGCCTGCACGTTTGTCCATCGCAAGTTCCTGGGACGCACGCCTCCGGGTAAGGCCGTCTTCCGCGCCTTCCTCGGTGGCATGAAGAATGAAGCTCTGCTGGCCGAGAGCGATGCCGCGCTGGTGGCTGCCGTTCGCCGCGAGCTGACAGAGATTCTGGGAGCCAAGACCATCGGCGCCGCAGTCGAGCCGGAGCACACGCAGGTTTCGCGCTGGCGCCGCTCCATGGCCCAGTACGCGGTTGGACACCGTGAGCGCAAGCAGCGCATCGCCGAGCGTGTCGCCACTCTACCCGGGTTGCGCCTGGCCGGCAACGCCTACGACGGCATCGGCATACCGGACTGCATCCGGCTGGGACGCCAGGCGGCGCGGGAACTGGTGGCTTCCGGATCCCCGATTGCCGCTGCCGATTAGAGCGCTTTCGATTCACTTGTTGACATCTCTGGCATCGTGCAAGGTGGCTTTTCCTTAAGGAAAAAGCCACTTGGCATCCTGCATTCTGTAAACAGCAGAATCGAAAACGCTGTAGCTCTCTAGCGCGGCACCACCGGCAGCAACAATGCGCTGGGATGTGCACGGTCGTGCAAAATTATGTTGGTTG
>JAJZNH010000701.1 GCA_021811745.1 Acidobacteriota bacterium | reverse complement strand
CGGTTCACGGGCGCGAAATACGCCCGTACCCGCCGCGCCACCGGCGCCGACGCCGAAAACCATGTCGATGTCATGGGAACCTCGAAAGAGCCTGAGTGGTTTGCATGGACCGCCGCTTGAATCAGCAGTCCGAACGCGCGGCCCGCCAACCGAGCCTAGGACGGTAAGTTCCAGGGCAAGCCTCGGGCAAGTTAAGTTCCGCTCCATCAGCCCGCGAAGCGGGCACAAGATGGTAGCCCCAGGCGCAAGCCTGGGGACAAATGCGAAGCCATGCCCCAGCCCCCGCCGGGGGCGTAAGAACTACCGCCAGACGTATTGTGGATTGAACTCCACGCCGTGGCGCTGCAACAACCCCAGGAACTCCTCCTGGTAGGAAACCCGCTGGTGATGCCGCACCTGGTTTTGGATATAACGAATCACCGATCCGCGATTCGACTCACTTGCGCTGAAGGCGGCATACCCGCCCTGCCAGGCAAAGGCACGCCGGTCCGGCCATCGTTCCTTGATCCACCGTGAAGAGTTTGTCTTCACGATGCGCAAGCTGTCCGCGATCGCGATCTCTGCCGGCGACCGCATCAGAATGTGCACATGATCCGCCGTTCCGCCAATTGCGATCGGGACGGCACGCAATTGCCTGAGAATGCCTCCGAGATACGCATGAACTTCCGAACGGATCGAATCTGCGAGAAACGGGCTTCGAGCCGAAGTGGAGAAGACCACGTGGGTAAGCAGATCGGTAAACGTATGTGCCATTCTTTCGCCCTCCGGGGCTGCGCTCCCCTTTATACCTCTCACCACCAGGGTCGCGCCTGGAGCTACCCTCTCGCGCCCCCTGCCGGGGCTCAAGGAGAAGCCAGGAGCTAAAGGCCAATAGCCAACTGCCAAGAGCCGGTAGCCAGTAGCCAGTAGTTAGTAGCCGGTAGCTACTAACTGCTAGCTCGAAGCTCATCGCTAAGAGTTAATTCCTACTCACTCCCCCGCTTCCTGATAGCTGTAGACCACGATCGCGGCAGACCGGCTCAACCGGTCGCGCAGTGTCACTGCGGGCGCGAACACCGGCTCATCCCAGAACACCTGGGTGAGCATGGCCGCCGGAGGCGTGGCCTCGTAATTCATCTTAGGCGTCGAAAAGGGCTGCAAAATCGCCAGCAGCTCCGTATCCATTTCACTCAGCGCGCGCCCGCGATCGAGTCCGCCGAAGGTCTGCGTGCCGCAAGTCGAATAGAGAATCTCGCATTGCGCCGCCACCATCTCCGCCGGCAGATTCACATCCGCGCCCATCGCCGTCCAGCGCAGGACAAACACGTCTGGGGACAATTGCGGAAACGGCGCCTCGGCTTCTTCCACCAGGATCCCCGGCCGCACCGCTCCGCGCAGCAGGCAGGTCCGTTCCGGGTTCACGCCCTGGAGCCGCGTCCGCAGCGCCATGTAAAACGAGTCCTTCGCATTCTGCATAATTGCTCCAAAGCGTCCCGCAGGCTCTCCGCGCTGGCAGAGCGTCCCGCAGGGACGCTACGAAATTTGCCCCCGCGGAGTCCGCGGCGCAGCGCGAACATCACCATGAGAAAGCCCACCCGAAAGCACCCAGCCCCAGAGGGCGGCCGAAACCTGGCCACGATTTCCTTCGCGGCGGTTGACGCGTGCCTTGCGCAAGCGCCGCGGAAGGATCTGCGGTTGTTCTTCAATGAATTTCGAGCTCAAGAAAACTAGACTTCTTCCGCCTCTGCTTCGCGCAACAACAGCCGGTAGAGATACACCTGCCCGAATACTTCGTTGGCGGCAATGGCTTCAATCAGGTAGTCCTGCCCATCCACCGTCACCGCCAGCGTCATGCCAAACAAAGCCTGCGCCGACTGGAGATCGAGCGCGCTTACCTGCTGCTCCACGCTGGTGGCGGAAACGAACATCTCCCATTGATTCTGGCCGCCCTCCTGCCACCGGGGCCGCACCCGGCGCATCACCACCGGGCTGATCACGACCTGCGCGAACGTGGTGGCCAGCAGGCCCACTTCGTTCATCAAGGCATCCGTGTTGCTCATGGTCACGCGCAGTTGGGCCGAGGCGCCGCCCACCGTGCGCAGCAACGCGTCGGCCAGCAGGCGCGTTCCATACATAGGATTCCGCGGCGCCGTATCGCTCATGATTGCTCCTGTCGAAATTCGGGGGCGAGGAAACAGGGACGATTCCCGATTCCCTCGTCCCGGGTTCCTGCTCTATCCCAGCCGGTTCGCCACGTAGGGCTGCAGCCACGTCTGCACGGTCTCATCGAGCAGCGAACTGGAAAAGTACTGCATCCACATGGTGTCTATCCGGGTGCGGCTGGCATTGAGCGCCGGCGTGGCCTGGGCGTTGCGCACAATTTGCGCGCAGGCGCTCTTGACGTCGTCGCCAATGGTGGCCAGCCCCGATGTGTAAGTCACCTGCACTTCGTTGTAGGGCAGTCCCCACATGTTCCACGGCAGCGTCAACTCGCCGGTTGCGGGATCGGCGTCGATCAGGGTTGGGTCGATGCCGGCCCACTGCCCTGGAAGCGCAAACATGCCCACGATCTCCGCCAGAGGATCGGCCAGCATTTCGCCGCGGCGCGGGTTGGCGTAGCGGCCCTGCACGCTGACCAGAGCCGAAGTTGCCGGCGGCAGCGGCGCCAGCGGCAGATAGGTGAGCAGCACCGTGCCTGCGCCCGCCGTCAGGCGCAGCCGCTCCGTGTACTCGATAATGTTCAGGTCCGGGCGCCGGCAATAGC
>JAJZNH010000461.1 GCA_021811745.1 Acidobacteriota bacterium | reverse complement strand
GGCAGAATCGCAATTGTCACTGTCTCGCCGTCGAAATCCGCGATCGTCAGGCTGATGCCTTCAATCGCCACCGAGCCTTTGTGCACCATCCACTGCCGCACGTTCTCAGGAACACGCACCTTCAGCGTCCAATCGGTCGTTTCGCGGTTGAACTGCGGGCTGGCTTCGGGGATCACGGGGTCGAGCGCCGTCATCACGCCGCAGCCGTCTACGTGGCCCTGGACAACGTGGCCGCCGAGCGGGCTGCCGGCGGCGGTGGGCAACTCCAGATTGACTTTGGCGCCCGCCGCCAGCGAACCAAGCGAGGTCCGGTCCAGCGTCTCCTGGGCCAGGTCGGCATGAAATAAAGTTGGGTTGATGTCGAGCGCCGTCAGGCAGACGCCGGAGACGCCCAGCGAGTCGCCCTCGCGCAGCCGTCCCGCAATGCCCGGCGCTTCGACGGTGATACGGCGAACACCGCCGCGGCTGGTCAGGCTGACCAGCGTTCCGGTTTGCTCAATGATGCCGGTGAACATGGATCCATTGTAATGGCCAAAGCACTCAGCTAATCCCGAGACCGGAAACGCCAAAATGCCTAAGATTGCTCATCCCGCTACTCGCTGACGGCCATTTCTTCCGCAGCCGCTTCCGGAGCCAGTGCAGGTGGCGCCGTCAGCTCTCGATAGAGCAGGTACAGCTTTGCCCGCCAGCGCACGATCATGCCGAAGGCCAGCAGATAGAACAGCGCGCCCGTCTGCTCCAGCGAGAGAAGCGCATCGAAGTAGCCGCGCGCCAGATAGCGGACCAGCGCCAGCACAATGACCACCGCGAAGAACGCCCCGGAGCGCTTCATCATGATCACATCGCCCTCACGCCGCAGGCTGGATGTGAGCAAAAGCGGGTAAGCCAATACGATCGCGCCCACCAGAAACGCGATAAGACCCCACATCCACGGCACGCGGAAGGCCGGCACGAAAAACATCGAGAACCCCGTGGCCATGCCCAACGGCGGCATCAGGATCTTTTTCGCGGTTACAGCGGTGCGGCCTTCGCGGACGCGCCAGACGAGAACGCCGGCCAGACCCACGAGGGAAACAACGGCCGTAATGACGGGAGAAGAAACCATGAAACTTACCTCTTGAAACAAGATGATGACCGGCAGGACAACCCCCGATCAGATCCAAATCAGGGCTTATTCTGTTGGATGCCGCGACCTCAAAGACCGTTTCACGGCTTTCGCGTTGGCGGCCACGGGTCCCGGAGCAGCGAACACAGCCCCAGATCGTTTTTGTAGCGTTCCACTTCCACATCCGCCATTTGAATAAACTGTGCCACGCCGCGGAATGCCGGCACTGCATCCGATCCCATAATCTGCGGCGACACAAACAGATGCATGCGGTCTACAAGGCCCCCGGCCAGCAGCGCGGTGTTCAGCCGCGTGCCGGTTTCGGTCAGCAGCGTCAGGATGCCTTCTTCGCCCAGCTTGTCGAGTACCTTATCCAGCGGCACGCGTCCGGCCTCGGCCGGCAGCGTTACCACGCGCACCCCACGGTTCCGTAATTCAGCGGCGCGGGCCTCATTGTTTGAGACGCTGAACACCAGCACATCGTTTCGTGCGCTCTCCACCAGCTTTGCATCCAGCGGCATGCGCAGCGCCGAGTCCAGCACAATCCGCAGCAGTGGCCGCCGGCGGCGCAAGCCACTGCGGTCGGTCAGCATGGGATCGTCGGCCAGCACCGTGTCGATGCCTACCATGGTGGCATCCGCCTGCCAGCGCAGTTGCTGCACGGCTTCCCGCGAAGCTTCGTTGGTGATCCAATAGGTTTGGCGAGGCGCGTGGTAGCCGGGCGGCGGTGCAATCCGCCCATCCAGTGACATCGCCACCTTCATCAGCACTAGAGGGTGCTTGTGCTGGCTCCAGCGGGCAAAACCTTCATTCAGCCGCCGCGCTTCGCTCTCACAGACACCGATGGCCACTTCCAGGCCCGCGGCACGCAATGCCTCCATTCCGTGCCCGGCTACTTGGGGATTCGGGTCGATCGTGGCGGCCACAACACGGCTCAGCCCGGCCTCAGTCAGCGCCGCAGTGCATGGAGGTGTGCGCCCGGTATGATTGCAGGGCTCCAGCGTCACATAGGCAGTGCCGCCGCGCAGCCGCTCGCCGGCGTGAGCCGTGGCCTCGCGCAGCGCCACCACTTCGGCGTGGTCCAGCAGGTCATACTCGTGCCAGCCTTCGCCAGCCACCTGCCCCGCGCGGTCCAGAATCACACAGCCTACCGCCGGATTGGGCGAACTGACGCCGATGCCGCGGCGGGCAAGCTCAAGGGCGCGCTGCATCCAATACCGGTCCTGCTCGGAAACGCTCATTGCACCTTCTTTGCTCTTTGTCCGCGGACGAAAAAGATCAGGTTGACCATCGCGAACAGCGGAATCGCGCCCACCACCAGATGGAGGATGGGGCTTCCCCGAAAGAATTTGTAGGCGAGGCCAGCGAGTAGGATGGCATTGGCAATCAGGATCTGAGTCGATAGCTTCATTCCTCGCGAAGATCCTTTCCACCAGAAGCCGTTTGCGATTCTCCTATTCCAGCAGCGAATCGACAAAGGCTTCCGGCGAGAACTCGAGCAGGTCGGCCATTTGCTCGCCAACGCCGACAAAACGTACCGGCAAATTCAGCTCGCGCGCAATCGCCACCGCAATGCCGCCCTTGGCCGTGCCATCCAACTTGGTGAGCACGATGCCGGTGACGCCGGCGGACTCGGTAAACAGCCGC
>JAJZNH010000211.1 GCA_021811745.1 Acidobacteriota bacterium | reverse complement strand
TTGTGGGATTTGTGTGGGTAGGCGCCGCACAGGCCACCGTGCCCGTTCTGCTGGCGCTGATCATCGTCAACTTCGGCGTGAACGCGTCCAAGCCGCCGCTCTGGGCCATGCCCAGCATGTTTCTCTCGGGAACCGGCGTGGCCGCGGGCATCGCCTGGATCAACTCGCTCGGAAACCTGGGCGGCTTCCTGGGCCCATTCCTGATCGGCTGGATCAAGAGCAGGTCGGGCAGCTACGCCGGTGGGCTCGATGCTGTGGGCGCTTTGCTGGGGCTTTCGGCGGTTGTGATGCTCCTGCTCGACCGGCAGACCTCGCCGCGCCGCGCCGTTCACCCCGAGGCATAGATCAGGATTCCGGACGCAAAACGCCGCGGACAGGCCCCATCCTCACTGCGCGAAAGAGACCCTGAAGACTCTCGCGCGGGCACACACCCACATGCCCGTCAGAGACGGGAAATTCCAGGCCCACAACCCTGAACCTGGAATGTTTCCACTTACACCAGCCCTGCGCCGGCCGGTGTATTTTCACAACTGACAACTGAACACTGGCAACTGTTCTTATCCCTTGGCCACGGCAAAGCGCTTGTTCACCTCAGCCCAGTTGACCACGTTCCACCATGCGGCCAGATACTCCGGACGGCGGTTCTGGTACTTGAGATAGTAGGCGTGCTCCCACACGTCGTTGCCGAGGATCGGGTACAGCCCCTGCGACAGCGGCGAGTCCTGGTTGGCAGTGGACATGACCCTGAGCTTGCCGTTCTGGAAGACCAGCCAGCCCCAGCCGGAGCCGAACTGCTTCGCGGCGGTGTCGTTGAAGGCCTTTTTGAAAGCTTCAAAGTCCCCAAAATCGGCCTGAATCTGCGCGGCGATTGCGCCGGTTGGTGCGCCGCCGATTCCGTGCGAGCCCGCAGGGCCCATCAGATTCCAGAAGGCAGTGTGGTTCGAGTGGCCGCCGCCATTGTTGCGGACGGTGGTACGGATATCGTCGGGAATCTTGTTCAGATCACGCAGCAGATCATCGACCGACAGGGCCGCCAGGGCGGGATGGTTGGCCAGGGCGGCGTTCACATTGTTGATGTAAGCCTGGTGATGCTTGTCGTGATGCAGGTGCATGGTTTCCGTGTCGATGAAAGGCTCGAGGGCAGAATAGTCATAGGGAAGCGGTGCCAATTCATATGCCATACGGGAAATCTCCTCCGTTCGGATTGTACTGTGAAAGGGGTTGCGCCCTGCACAGGGCGGTTAGCGACAAAGTGTGAGCCGGCGGTTGACTCCCGGGCGTCACGCGCGCGATAAGAACCTTCTTTCTGAGATGGATGCAGAAACGCGGCACAAGGGTGCGGGAAAGTTGGGAAAGGGGCAGGTTTCCGGCCAAAAGCATCCTTCAGGCCCGGCAGCGCGTCGAAAGGAGAGGGTGCCACCGAGCCGCTTGGTGATCGGCGTGTCTATTTTCAACCTCTTCAACTTCCCACTCCGAAAGTGACATTGAATCTATGAGCGACCAGCCCCTCTACAGGTGGCTAGAACAGCAGGGGGAAGCCTTTGGCACTCCCGGCATGAGACCGCGCTGGACATCGAGCCTCAAGGACGCGGTGGGCACTGCATACTCGGCATCGAGCCGGATCTGGTTCACCTGCTCGCATGGCATTCTCAACGAGGTATACCATCCCACGATCGACCGCCCGCAGGTACGGGACATGCAGTTCCTCATCACCGACGGCGAAACCTTCGTGCATGAGGAAAAGCGTGATCTGCACAACTCCTTCGAGTACATTCATCCCGAAGCGATGGGCGTGCGCTATGTGAACCGGGATCCAGAAGGCCGGTACGAGCTGACCAAGGAAATCCTCTGCGATCCCCATCACTCGGTCGTGCTGACGCATGTGCGGCTGCAGGGCGACGAGAACCTTCTGCCGCGGCTCAAGGTCTACGTCCTGCTGGCGCCGCGCCTCGACGGCGGCGGAACAGACAACAACGCCCGCGCGGTAGATATTGCCGGACGCAAAGTTCTGCTGGCCTGGAAGAATGGGTGGTCGCTGGCGCTGGCGGCCAATGGCGGGCCGTCGAGCCTGGGCTTTTCGCGGGTAAGTTGCGGCTTTGTGGGTGAAAGCGACGGCTGGCGCGACCTGATGGACAACTTCCACATGGATTGGGAGTTTGGCTCAGCCACCAGCGGCAACATTGCCGTCATGGGCGAATTGGACCTCGCCACGGAGATCGCGCAGGCAGAGCGCGGCAACGGCGCCTCCGGAAAGTGCGCGGTGGAGTTCACGGTTGCCGTCGGAATTGGCGAAGGCCACCATCCGGCGGCACAAAAGACGATGGGAGCGCTGGCAATCCCTTTTGCGGAGCATCGCAGCCGCTTCATCGATCAGTGGCGACGGGCCGCGCATCCGCAATGGCTAGCGGCCAAAACGCAGGATGGCGGCAAGCTCATGCGGGCCAGCCACAACGTCCTGCTGGCGCATGAAGACAAGACCTACGCGGGCGCCTTTGTGGCCTCGGCGTCGATTCCGTGGGGCCAGGTGAAGAGCGACGACGATCTGGGCGGCTATCACCTGGTATGGACACGCGACATGGTGCAGACGGCCACGGCGCTGCTGGCCTGCGGGCGGGCGGAGACGGCGCGGCGCGCCCTCGTATACCTGGCCTGTACGCAGCAGCCCAACGGCGGCTTCGCGCAGAATTTCTGGATTGACGGCACCCCTTACTGGAGCGGTAAGCAGCTCGACGAGGTGGCGTTCCCGATTATG
>JAJZNH010000282.1 GCA_021811745.1 Acidobacteriota bacterium | reverse complement strand
GGCCCAGCGCAGATACATGCGCACCAGCATCTCGGCCCAGTCCTGGCTCTCGGTGCCGCCGGCGCCGGGATGCACGGTCACAATGGCGTTCAGCGGATCGGCCTCGCCGGAGAGCATGGTCTTGGCTTCCAGGGCCTCGGCAAATGCCTCCAGCTCCTTGATGCCCTTCTCCAGATCCTGGAGGACGTCTTCGCCTTCGCGAGCCAGCTCGAAATAGGCTTCGATGTCGCTCGAACGGCGCACCAGTTCCTCGTCGTCGGCCACAAGCTGCTCCAGGCGCTTGCGGTCGCGCATCAGCGGCTGGCTGGCGGCGGGATTGTTCCACATCGCCGGATCGGCGAGCTTCTGTTCTATTTCGGAGAGTTCCCTGCGGATCCGCGCAGGGTCAAAGATACTCCCGCAGGTCGCGCACCTGGGTGCGCACCGGGGAGTAGGCGAATTCAAGATCGTTCAACGACATATAAACATGATACCCAATAACGGAGGGTCGGAATCAATTCGCGAGCGGCAGTGAATGGCGCTCCGCCGATGGACTCCTCAAAAGAAGAAGGCGTAAAAAGAAGAAGGCGTAATCGATAAGTGACCCTTCGGCCATCGCTTGCCTGTATCGGCTGCCTGAATCGGCTGCCAGGATCGATATTCGGTAACGAGAAGCGAGCCCCGCCAACCTCGTCCCCGCCCGCAGCCCGCCAGGAACTACGTGATCACCGTTCTCGGCCCGCTCTCCAGCCAGTTCTTGGTATTGAGCAACTGCCGGTTATCGAGCGCCCACACCTTGCCGGTCAGCTCATCCGCGGCGCGGCCCTCGCGGGCGCACTTCTCAAACTCCTGCTGCGCCGCCATCATCTTGGCGTCGAAGTCGTCCACAAAATTCAGCGCGATGGCTTCGGGGATCATGGGCAGCTTGGGCGAGCCGAATTCCAGCTTGCCGTGATGCGAAAGAATCAGATGCAGCACCAGCGTGCGCAGCCGCTCCGGGAAATCCGGCAGCCCGGCAATCGCCTTCTCCACCATGTCGATGCCCATCTGGATGTGGCCCAGCAGCACGCCTTCAATCGTGTAATCGAAGCCGGTGCCCCAGCTCAGCTCGCGGATCTTGCCGATGTCGTGCAGGACCACGCCGGTGAGCAGAAGGTCGCGGTCGAGCATCGGGTAATGGGCGGCCACGCGCTCCGCCAGCCCCAGCAGGCTCACCACGTGCTCCAGCAATCCGCCCAGCCACGCGTGGTGCAGTTGCCGCGCCGCCGGCGCTTCGCGATACGCTCCGGCAATCGCCGGGTCGTCGAGCAGCGCATTGAGCAGCCGCTTCAGATCGGGGTTCTCCAAGCTGTCGATGCCGGCCTGGAGCTGGCTCCAGAGCACGGCGATATCGTGCACCGTGCTGGGCAGCAGTTCGCTCTTCTCGATCTCGCCGGGCTGCGCCGTCCGCAACAGCTCCACCTTTACCTGGCAGCGGTCGTCGAACCGGGTCACGCAGCCGCGCACCTTCACCGTGTCGCCGCGGTCGAAGGCTTTGGCGATGCGTGAATCGCCCGGGTCCCACACGCGCGCCTCGATCTGGCCGGTCTTGTCGCCCAGCACCAGGTTGAGGTACGGCTTGTTCTGTTTGGTGGTGCGCTGCTGCTTGTTCAGGACCAGAAAAAACGAGTCGAAAACCTTGGCTTCGTCATAGCCGGCGAGATCGTTGATATAGACTTCCTTCATTCTGCCCGCAAGCATACAACGACAGGGACCATGGAACCAAGAAATGAGGGAACGGGGTCCGTGGAACAAGGGGCCAACGGAACCGGGGAACCAACTCTGCTTGCACCGCAAAAGAATCGGGCCCGGGATCGCATCCCGGGCCCGATGGTGCTCACTCGCAGCCCGATTACTGTTGCGGTGCCTGCGAACCGCTGTCCGGAGCGGGTGCGCCCGGCTCCTGCGGCGCCGGCGTCATCTGCAGCGGCTGCTTGTCTTCCGGCTTCTTCTTTTCCTGGGACAGGCGGGTCTTGGGGCCGGCGGTCGTAGGCGCCTTCTTCTTCTTCTTGGCGCTGGTATCGCCGTTCAGGCCCAGGGGAGCCGACTGCAGTTGGCGGTTTGCCACTTCCGCAGCATCCGGCGGAGCCGGTGCAAAGCTATTGACCGCCGGCTTCTTTTTCTTCGTCTTCTCTTTGTCTTTGTGCTTTCTCTCGGTCCGGGCGACATCGCTGAAGCGCGTCTTGCGGGTGGTCGCCCGCGGTTCAAGCGGGTTCACCACCGGCTCGTCGGCCGCGGTCTCCGGTAACGCGCCGGCGTCCACCGTATTCGTAGCAGCGTTTTCCGCGGTGGGCAGGGTAGCGCGCGGCGCCTGGCCGTAGCGGATCTTCTCCTTCCTGCCCGGCCGCTCAGAAGCCTTGTCTTTGGCTTTGCTTTCCTTCTTGCGGTCGACGGCCGGTTCCATCGGGCCAGACTTTTGCCGGAAACCACGCCCCGACTCGCGGTAGCGGGTGCGCTCCACCTTTGCCTTTTTCTTGGGGGCGGGCGGCACGTAGGCGCTGAAGATCGGCTTGGTTTCGTTGGGACTGGCGCCGGTGTCCTCGTAGCCCGGCGCGATGTCGATGAAGGCCTCGGTGCGCATCCTGGTCAGATACGCGCGGATCGCTGGCTCCATCTGGCTCATGTAGAGAGCCTCTTCCACCTGTTGCTGCACCTGGTCGAACGGCTGCCCGCCGCCTCTGGCGGCGGGGGAGCGGGTTCTAACATCACCATCACCGACGCGCCGACCTGCACGCT
>JAJZNH010000457.1 GCA_021811745.1 Acidobacteriota bacterium | reverse complement strand
ACAACGCCCTCTTTCCCGGCGTGCGCGAGATGCTCCCCCAGCTTCGCCACGCAGGCTTCCCGCTTTACCTCTGCACCTCCAAGCATCAGCCGTACGCGGAGCGCATCCTCGATTATTTCGAGCTGTCGCCCTTTTTCTTGGCCGTCTACGGCGACCGGCCGGAATACCTGGGCCACGGCAAGGTGGAACTGCTCGCGCTGCTCCTGCGCGAGCAGTCTCTCAGCAGCGCCGGCACATGGATGATCGGCGACCGCAACTTCGATAACGAGGCCGCCCATGCCAACCACATCCCATGTCTGGCAGTCGAATGGGGTTACGGTATGCCTGGGGAGTGCGCGCACGCCGATGCGATGGCTAGAACTCCCGCCGACGTCATTGCCCGCCTGGCTCAGGATGGTGGCGCAACTGCACCGTGCCCAGAAAAACGCGAGTCTCGGACGGACGGATCGGACGTTGCTGTTTCAGCTTGAGCACAGCGCTCGGTTTGCGCCGCGAGAATTCCATCACGGGACTTCCTCAATCACTTCTTGAGGAAGTCCACGGCCTTGGGGCCTATCTTGCTGCTGCAGTGGCTCGGAGCCAGGTGCCCGCAGCCGGGAAAGAGTTCGATCTGCGATTGCGGAATCAGCTTGTGCATCGTCTCGGCCTGGCTGGGAGGAAATAACCGGTCCTCCGCGCCCCAGGCAATGAGAACGGGCATCTTCAGCGTTGGGAGCAATTTGTCGGTTGCGTCTCGGCCGGTGAGCATCGATGCCAAAGCCCTCTGAATGACCCACTCATCCTTGCGCGAGAGGCGCAGAATGCCGCGGGCGACAAAGCCGGGGATCCACCGCGGATGAGGAGTCAGCAGGGCCTCCAGTTGGTTCAACTGCGCGGGTGTCGTGGGCATGAACAGGTTCGTGTTCCAGTCCGGGCGGACGTAGAGACCGGCGGCATCGAAGAGCATAAGTCGCTTGACCCGCCCAGGATGCTCGGCGGCGACAATCTGCACGATCCATCCGCCCATCGACCACCCGCCGAGGTCTACGCGCTTGAGGCCAAGCGCATCCATGAAGCCCACCACGACCCCGGCCTCGTCGCGCATGGAGTAGGAGAAATCGGCGGGCTTATCGCTGCGCCCGTAGCCGAGCAGGTCCGGCATGTAGACGCGATAGCCGGCTTTCGCAAAGTAAGGAGCAAGGTTCAGCCAGTCCTCGGCGCGGCTGCCGAGACCGTGCACCAGCACCACCACGGATCCGCTCTTCGGGCCCTCGACGTCGTAGTGGATGTGGTGGCCCGCAACCCAGGTCCAGTCGCTCTCCACGCCGGTGAGGTCCATGCGCAGATAAGTGAGGTCATTGAGACAGCGGATGGGGTGCTGCCAGAAGCCGATGCCGGCCACCATCACCAGAGATGCGGCGGCGCCGGCAATCCACCGTGCCCTTCGGCCTGGTTTCATGCCTCCTCCCGTTTTGCGGCCTGCAAAGCCCGGTCCCGTTGCCAGCCCTTCTCGATTACCCGCGCCGTTACCGGATCGAGCGGCAGCGCGCTGTGGCTGTTCCACTCCGCCCGCTCGACCCAGCGCACCGCGTCGGCGTCGGAGGCCGCCTGCAGCGCGCCACCTACAACGCGACACAGATAGTCGGCGATCACGTAGTGGTAGCGGACGCGCGCGCCCTCGCGATGAATCCGGTCGAGAAGCTCGACCAGTTCAACCACTTCGACATCGAGGCCGGTTTCCTCTTTGACCTCTCGCGCGACTCCCTCCGCGAGCGATTCGCCCAGCTCCAGCATGCCACCGGGCAATGACCATTGACCTTTGAGCGGCTCGCTGCCGCGGCGCACCAGCAGAACGCGCGCCTCCCGGATGACGACCGCGCCCACGCCCACGAGAGGCGATTCGGGGAATTCTCTTCGCACTGCGCTCACCGCTCCTTCGGCATCTTCACCTTAATATGCCGGCCGCCTTCAGCCCAACTACCGCGCCTGTTCCAGCGCATGGGATGCAGTTGCACCGTTTGCCCACGGCGTATCATCAAAAACAAACAGGAGATCATAATGGCCGAATTTACTCTTCAAATTGACGGAATGCATTGCGGATCCTGTGTTCGCCGCGTGAGCCAGACGTTGGCCACGGTGGATGGGGTCCAGGTGGAAGAGGTACGCGTAGGAGCGGCCAAGCTGAGTTCGGCGGCCGACCCCGCGCCGGTTGAGCTTGCGATCGCCGCTCTGGCCAAGACAGGCTACACGGCTCATTTGGAAAAGTAGCTTCATTCATGGCTGCTCCTGCAACAGAATCGCTCAATCTGCCAGTTCTGGGGATGACCTGCGCGTCCTGCCAGCATCATGTGGAAGAAGCGCTGCGCTCAACGGCAGGGGTCGAGTCTGGCCGCGCCGGATGTGCTGGTGGAGGCCATTCGCGGCGCCGGCTACGATGCGGTGTTGCCGCGTGCGGAGGAGTCTGCAGCCGGATCGCAGGCCCGCGATCACGAGGCCGAGTCGGCGCGCAAAGCCTGGGTGACGATTGTCTCGGGCGCTTTGGCCATGCTGCTGGCCATGCCGCTGGAGAGCGGAATGGGCGCGCTCGATCGTGGTCTGATGCATCTTTTGCCCTGGCTCTACGCTCTGCCGGCGGAGTCGCTGCGCTGGTTTCTGCTGGCGCTCACGGCGGTGGTTGTGGTTTGGGCCGGGCGCGGCATATATTTAAGCTCCATCCGCGCCCTGCGCCACGGCGCCACCAACATGAACACGCTGGTGGGCCTGGGAACCGCCGTAGC
>JAJZNH010000177.1 GCA_021811745.1 Acidobacteriota bacterium | reverse complement strand
GCGACTCTGTTTCTGGAGTATGCGCGCACCGGCAACCGCTCCGACTACGAGAGGGTGCGCACCGCGAACCTGATGGCTCTTCAGGCGCTCGTTTTTGCGGAATGCATCGAGAACAAAGGCCGCTTTGTGGACGACATCGCCAATGGTGTGTGGTCCATCTGCGAACAGAGCTTCTGGGGCGTCCCCGCGCACCTCTACATCCAGAAAAAAGGGCTGGGATTGCCCGATCCCCTGGACCCGATCGTTGATTTGTTCGCGGCGGATACGGCGGCCACGCTGGCCCGGACCGTCTACCTGGTCGGCGACCGGCTCAATGCCATCAACCCCATCCTGACCGAGCGCGTGTATGTGGAGGCGGAGCGGCGCATCTTCAATCCGCTGCTCTCGCAGAACTTCATGTGGATGGGGCTTCCGGGCGGAAAACGGCGGGATGATCTGCCGTGGGACGACACACCGGCGGGCGAAGTGCAACCGGTGAATAACTGGGATGCCTGGATCTGTTCGAATTGGGTGACCACTTCCCTGCTTGTGGATCGCGACGCGGCGCGGCGCGTGGCCGGCGTGCAAAAAATGATGGTATGCCTGGATAACTTCATCAACACGTATCCGGATGACGGAGGCTGCGAAGAGGGCTGTTCGTACTGGAATGAGGCCGCTGGCACGATGATGGACGGGCTGGAGATGCTGGGCTCGGCGACCAACGGCCGCGTGAATATCTGGCACGAGCCCCTGTTGCGGCGCATGGGCGAGTACATCGTCGAGGTGCGCATCGCGGGCGATCGCTATGTGAACATTGGCGATGCGCATTCCCGGCAGATCGTGGACCGCGACAAGCTCTTCCGCTACGGCAAGCATGTCAACAGCACCTTGATGGTGGCGTTGGCCACGGCGGACCTGCCGGAGAATTACCTTCCGCGCACGGTGCCGGCCATCTTCGGCGAGGCGGCGCTGCGCGCGGAGCCGCCGCGGCCGTCGCCGCTGCTCAAAGATGTGTGGCTGCCGCAGACGGCGTTCATGGCGGCGCACATGCAGGAGAACAGCCCCGAGGGGCCGTTCCTCGCCTGCATCGCGTCTGACAATGGCAAGAGCCATAGCCACAACGACACCGGCAGCTTCTGGGTTTACCTGGATGGCGAGCCGGTCATCATCGACCTCGGCGGGGAGTCATACCAAAAGCAGAGCTTTGACGAGCACCGCTACGAACTGGCTTCAACGGAATCGGCCTATCACAACCTGCCGACCATCGGAACGGTGCAGCAGGGCGTAGGGTCTGCCTATCGCGCCACCGACCTGCACTATGTGGCCGATGGCGCCATCTCCTCGCTGGAGATGAACCTCGCTGAGGCATACCCGGCCGAAGCCAACCTGCATGAGTGGATACGGACTGTGGAGATCAACCGGAAGTCACGGCAAATCTTCGTGCGGGACCGCTTTGCGCTCAATATGCAGCCGTCTGAGATTACTTGGTCGTTGATGACCTGCCGCCCGGTCCGCGTGGAAGATGGCCGGCTGCACTTGATGCCAAGGCCGGCAGACCACTCGGCGGAGGTCACGGTCGATTACGATCCGAAAACGCTGGTGGCCAACGTGGAAACGATGCGGCTGAACAATCCCGGCCTTGTGAGCAGCTGGGGCCCGGTGGTCTACCGGGTGCTGCTGAAGACGCGGCAGCCCATGGTCAGTGGCCAAAGCGGGCTGCTCTTCCGGCCGGCCACGGCGTAATGGCGAGGAGAGCAAGGCGACGGCACTCACTTGCCCTTTGCATGTGTCACTCGATAAAGTGACACCCACGGGGTATTTCCCGCGGAGGCGCGATCCGCGCACGCCGCGAGCCGCGTTGATATCACTTTTCTTCCAAGGACGCTGTTCATGTCTTCGTCGCCGGTTCCAAGAACTGCACAACAGGATATCGACTCCTCGCTACGCGAAAGCCGCGTTTTTCCGCCGCCGCCGGGATTCAGCCAAAAGGCGCATATTCAGAGTCTTGAGCAGTATGAGGCTCTCTATAAACAATCCATCGAAGATCCCGAAAGATTCTGGAGCGGCGTGGCCGCCGACCTCCATTGGTTCAAGAAGTGGGACAAGGTGCTTGAGTGGGATCTGCCCTGGGCCAGGTGGTTCGTGGGTGGCAAGCTCAATCTGACCTATAACTGCGTCGATCGTCACGCCCTGGGCGAGCGCCGCGACAAGACTGCGATCATCTGGGAGAGCGAGCCGGGCGAGATTCGGCGGCTGACCTACGCCGACTTGCACGCCGAGGTGCAAAAGGTTGCCAGCGCTCTCAAGGGACTCGGCATCCGGAAAGGCGACCGCGTAGCCATTTACATGGGTATGACCCCTGAACTGGCGATTGCGCTGCTGGCCTGCGCGCGCATCGGGGCTGTCCATTCGGTCATCTTCGGCGGGTTTGCGGCTAACGCCATCGCCGACCGCGTCAACGATTCAGGCTGCGTGGCCATCCTCACCCAGGACGCGAGCTACCGCCGCGGCAACCTGATCCAGCTCAAGCGCACCGTTGACGAAGCCATGGCCGCCTGCCACACGGTAAAGCACGTGGTGGTCTACCGCCGGACCGATACGCCGGTTGCGATGACTGAAGGCCGCGATCATTGGTGGCACGATCTGGTCGCCGCTGCCGCGCCGGAGTGCCCTGCGGAGCACATGGACTCCGAGGATCCGCTCTACATCCTGTACACCTCCGGCACCACCGGCAAGCCTAAGGGACTGGTGCATACCACCGGAGGCTACGCCGTCCAGACCTACCTG
>JAJZNH010000109.1 GCA_021811745.1 Acidobacteriota bacterium | reverse complement strand
ACAATCCGCTCGCCGGCCGAAAGCGCGCGCCGCACGCTCAGCGCTGCCGCCAGTTCAACCGCTACATTTCCGCGCAGCAGAGAATCCAGCTTCTTATACAGCAAAGTGTCTTGATCGCGCAGGTATTTCCTTACGAGCCGGGCTGTTTCAGCGGCGGCCTCGTTACGTTGCAAATATCGCGTGTTGCCGTCCACAGCAAGGGCGTCCGCGTCGGCCTCGCCGTCATCCTCCTCCAGCACCACGAGAGTGCGCAGGCCATGGCTGGCGCAGGCCACTCCGCAGTCCGCGGCTCCGGTCAGGTCATCGGCGACGACCAGCATCTTTGCCATCGAACTCACTCCTTATTGCCGTTGGCCGCCGGCCTGGGCTGCGTCCGGCGGTACCACCACTCCGTGAGCAACGGCGCCAGGAACGCGGTTACAATCACGCAGGCAGCCACCAGAACAGTAGCCGGAACTGCCGCGGCCGCATACTTGTGGTTTGCGGCGGCCACCAGCGCCGGCACTGCCGCAGCATTGCCCGCCGTTGTCGAGGCAGCCATGCCTGCTACGCCCGTTCCGCCTGTCAACCGGTCGGCCAGGATGAGAAAAACTCCTGAAACCGCAATCACTGCGATCCCCAGCCCGAACCCGATGATGCCTGCCTGCCAGATCTGCGCCAGATTCAAGGTTGCTCCCAGTGCAAACGCGAAGAAGGGAATCATCACCGGCGCCGCCTTTCCCAGAAACTCCCGCAGCTCGGGATCAAGGTTGCCTAGCGCCATCCCCAAAAAGAGCGGAAGAATCGCACCCATCATCGTCTGCCACGGAAAGCTTGCCAGGCCTACTATGCCCAGCGTGAGCATGGTGAAGAAAGGTCCCGACTCCAGCGCCATCACACAGTAGGCTCCGGCGTCCTCGTGGCGTCCATAGTACTCCATTAAAGCCATGTACAGGCCGCCATTGCTATCGTTGAACGCCGCCACTACAGCCAGCGTGGAGATGCCCGCCAGCCAGCCGCCCTGAATGGGCAATATGCCGATGAGGCGGCCGAGCACGAAGCCGGCGACAACTCCCAGGCCGAGCTTTACCGCCATCATGGCGCCGCCCCGCCGGATCATTCGCGGCAGAGAGCGCACGGAGATCGTACTTCCCAGGCAGACGAAGAAGACCGCGATGATGGGGATCGCGCTTGTGAACAGCGCGCCCGTGAACGAACCGAAGAAGCTTGCCGCGCCCGGCGCGAACGTATTTGCGATTGCGCCGCAGGCTAGCGGCACAACCATCATTCCGCCGGGGATGGTTTCGATTGCGCGCTTGATCCGGATGGCTCTCTCCCCGCCGCGCGACTCCATCCGCATCGGCGCTTCGCTCGAAGTGTACCAGCGCCCGCCGCGGCCCCGCATCTTCGCGCAGCGCCGGCAGCAAACGGTGTGACTCTGGCCGTTGGCATCATGAGCGGCTGTCGAGTGCCCCGCTCCGAATGAGGCTGCGGGTATGAGCGAAACTGCCTCGATTCCCGATCTTCTTTCCCCGGGATTCTACGCTGTTCCGGGAACCGCAAATGAATCATGCGTATTGCGGCACCACTCCGACAGCATCGCCCGATGTTCGTCGAGGATTGGCTTGAATCTGCGATCGGCCGCAAGGTTGACCATCTCGCCAGGATCTTCCCACAGGTCCACGAGCGATTCCGGGTCTTTGCCTGTGCTATAGGCGCAATACTTGTAGCGTTGCGCGCGGAGCATCCGGCCGATTGAAGTGGGCAGGCTGCCATCAATGGGCGCGCCTTGCACCATCTTGTTGGATACAACCACATACTTGCGAGGATCCTCGGTGCCGTTTTTCATGCTCAGTCCCGGCAGGCCTGGCGGCGGAGCGATTCCCGCAAGGTCGCACAGGGTCGGGATCAAGTCGATGCCTGTGTTCACAAGCCGTTTCGAGGTTCCCGGCTCGATCGCGCCCGGATAGGTGAGCACGAAGGGGACGCGGCTCGATTCCTCGTAGAAGACGGTCTTCTGATTCCAAAGGTGCGCGCCCTGGCAATCGCCGTGATCGGCAAGCATCACAATCAATGTGTCCTTTTGATGTCCTGACTGGCGCAGCGCCCGCAGCACGATGCCGAGCTGCGCATCCACCTTTTCGATCAGCCGGTAATAGGCCCACTCGTACTGGCGCCACTTGGCATCGTCGAAATGACCCACGGGAAACATCGGCGCAGCCTGATAAGAGCGGCGCATGAGCGCCACGATCTGCGGCTCATTCTTCTGCGGCAGGTGATCAGCGCGCAGCGGAGGACACTGATTAGTGGGTGGAGGCGCTCCGATCGGTCCCAGCGGCAGTTTCTGCCCGCGCGCCCATTCGCAGATGTTGTGCGGGTTGAGGAAGGATGCCACCGCGAGAAAAGGCGCATCATGCTTCTGATGAAGGAAGCTGGCCGTGTTTGCTGCTGTTTCGGTATCCACGCTGCTGGAGCCATACCTGCCTCTTCCCATCTCCACGGTGGCAAAGCCATGAATCGCGGTTTCGCTTGTAGGGCAGGGAATATGCCACTTCCCGAAGTATGCGGTTTCATAACTTGCGTCCGCGAAGATCTTTCCCAGCATCTTGATTTTGTTGAAATCGAGCTTTGCCGTCCGCAGGTCCGAGTTATCCATCACTCCGGTCACGGTCGGGTATTGCCCCGTAAACATTGCAGTGCGCGACGGCACGCAAAGCGGGTTGGAGCAGTATGCCCTTGTGTAGACGCGGCCGCTGGCCGCTACGCTATCCATGTTGGGAGTGTGAAGGTACC
>JAJZNH010000056.1 GCA_021811745.1 Acidobacteriota bacterium | reverse complement strand
GCGGCTCGCCCGTAGCCGCGTCGGTCATGGTGCGCGTCAGAAAGCCGATGCTCTTTTGCCCCGCAATCGGAAAATCCACCAGCACCACCCGCTGGCTGGTCTGCTTTTTGGCCATCATGGTGTCCAGCAGTTGCCGCACCGAGGTGTACACCTTGGCCACAAACGGCAGCCGCTCCAGCACCGCCTCGAACACGTTGAACGCCTGTTGCCCGATCACCAGCGAGGTCACGCGCCCCACTACGTAGAGGACCGCCAGCGTCAGCACCACGGCCAGGGCTGATTGCAGCCAGGGCTGGCTGAGCCACGCGCGCGGAAAGAACGCCGTCAGAAAGACGATCGCCGGCCGCCCCGCCTTGGCCAGTTCCCCCAGCAGAAAGCTGAAGATCAACCAAGTCACAAACAGCGGCCCGATCGTCAAGACTCCCGCCAAAATGTTGCTCTGAAGGTTGCGCAGGGGACGGCTCAAGATTGATTTCACGCGCATTCTCCTGGCTTTGAGCATACCCGAAGCCGCCCGCGAGACGCCTGCATTTCAAGAAACGCACCGCGCCCTGTTGCGCTTGCGATGGAATCTGGCCAAGCCGACGGCGCCCTGCCCGCTGCGGTAACGACAAGCCGACGGCATCGTTGTACCTTGGAAATGAAGAAGACCAAACGACAGAGTGCGAGGACGGCGCGTAGCACGATAGAAATCCGGCCAGGAGGGATCCATGCAAAAGCGCAAACTTGGAAAGAGCAATCTTGAAGTCTCAGCCCTTGGCCTGGGCTGCATGGGCATGAGCTTTAGCTACGGCCCACCCAAAAACAAGCAGGAGATGATCACGCTTCTCCGCACCGCCGTCGATCGCGGCATCACCTTCTTCGACACCGCCGAAGTCTACGGCCCTTTCAGTAACGAGGAGCTTATCGGCGAAGCGCTCGGCCCTGTTCGCGATCAGGTGGTGATTGCCACCAAGTTCGGCTTCAAGATCGATCCAGGCGGAGGGCGCCCGCAGGGCGTCGACAGCCGACCCGCGCATATCCGCCAGGTTGTCGAAGCTTCCCTCAGGCGCCTCCGTACCGACGTAATCGATCTCTTCTATCAGCATCGCGTCGATCCTGGCGTGCCCATCGAAGACGTCGCCGGAACGGTCAAGGATCTCATCCAGGATGGCAAAGTGAAGCACTTCGGTCTCTCCGAGGCCGGCGTACAGACAATTCGCCGCGCCCACGCCGTGCAACCTGTTGCCGCGCTGCAGAACGAGTACTCGCTCTGGTGGCGCCGACCGGAGGAGGAAGTGCTGGCCACGGTCGAGGAACTCGGCATTGGCTTTGTCCCTTTTAGCCCTTTAGGCAGAGGCTTCCTCACCGGCAAAATCGACGAGAACACGATTTTCGATGATTCCGATTTCCGCACCACCGTTCCGCGCTTCACGCCCGAGGCACGCAAAGCCAATCGGGTCTTCGTGGATTTGCTAACCCAGATGGGCGCTCAGAAGTCAGCCTCGCCCGCTCAGATCGCTCTCGCCTGGCTGCTTGCGCAGAAGCCGTGGATTGTGCCGATCCCCGGAACCACGAAGCTGTCTCGGCTGGATGAAAACATCGGCGCGCTTGCCGTGGAGTTGACTCCCGCAGACCTTCAGCAGATCGAAGCCACTGGCGCAAAGCTCACTGCGCAAGGCGAGCGCTATCCGGAACACATGGAACGAATGACCGGCCGGTGAGCGGCCGCTTGTTCCGGTTGCGCGGCAGGTCCGAAGAAATGTTCTGCATCCATTGCCGATTAGTCTACCCTGGGACTGCTCGCGCGCCCTCTTCGGAGGCTGGGGTTCCTGGATGCTATTGCTGATCCCCAGGCTGGCGCCGTGAGGCTGCGGTCTTTTGCCCGCTCCGCGAGCTCTCCATACCGACTGGGGTGATGGCCAAACAGGGGAGCGCTCTACAGTAGCGCCGCAATTTAGATGGCTTTAAAAGGCTGCTGCGTGCCACAGTTTTGCGCTTGCGCTGTCTGCCGCAGTCCGCGGCCAAGTAGCTATTTCTTTCTCAACGGGAGTGGAAGTAAATGCCACGGCCCACGGTGAAGACAACCGGCGTCATAAATGAAAACCCGGATCCGGTTCGTATATCCGGAGCCGCTCTACGGCACGAAGACGTGCAGCCGCACACGCCACCTGGTGCTTTGGCCGGGCTTGAGCTCTACCATGCCCGTGTTCATGCCATGCCACTCCTTGCCAAAGGGATCGACAAAGTTGTACTGATCCTCGACTGCCACGAATTTGGCGGTCTCGGGCGAGTACATCTGGATGGTCCTAATCTGGGGCGAGAGGGCCTCGATATCCACCCCGTAGTGGGCTGCCGGGTCGATCACCTGTACGGTGACAGCTCCGTTTTTCCAGTCCAGATGGCTCCAGTTGTCGTCGAAATGGTTGTTGCCGAGAGGCACGCCGCCGGGTGCGCGGAGGTCGAAGCGCGTGCCGGCCACGGGCAACAGCTTGCCGGTGGGCAGATTCGGCCAGTAACGGTTGCCGATCTTCTCGGCCACCATCGAGGCGGGAATACGTACACGGGCTTGGCCGCGCTGGCCGGATGGCAGACGAAGGTAAGGATGCCATGCGATGGCGATGGGCTCGGAATGGCGGCCCACATTGTCCGCCACGACCCTGGCGTCAACGGCCTCGGCCGTCAGCGAGATGGTGATGACGAGATTTGTTTTCGAGAACCACTGGCCGTGAAATGCATCGCGAAGGACGCCGGTCACCTGTTCACCGCCGGGCATGTCGGTCACCCGGATGTCT
>JAJZNH010000663.1 GCA_021811745.1 Acidobacteriota bacterium | reverse complement strand
GGCCGCCGGCACATTCGCGGCGGTCGTGGCATTCTCTGGCCAGCAGAGAGACGGAGGTGTCGTGGACCGTGGGGTTGGCGCCGCTGACCGTGCCCAGCACCAGCAGCTTCCGGATCTGCGGATCGGCAACGGTGCCAAATACTGTTTCGGGAACCAGCCGATCGAAGCTAACTTCGATGCTCTGGGATTCGGGGTCTACGGTGATATTGCTGATGCCGGCCACCTGAGCATCGCTGAGCCTGGCAAGAACGGGAACGGTGGTCGCAGCATCCTGGACGGTTCCGGGATGCACGGCGGCAAGGTGGCGAAGGGCTACGTGGTAGCCGCCAAACACACCACCGGCGAAACCAAAGACCAGCAGGGCGGAAGCCATGACCGGAGCATGCCCCAGGCTGGAGACGCCGCGACGGAAGCTCTGCCAGCGGCGGAGAAGGAATCCGCCATGGGGCATTTCGTCGAGCGCCTCGTCCAGGCGGAGCCGCGTGCGAGCCAGCAGGCTCGGAGAAGGCTCGGCAACCGGTGCGGCCTCCAGCGCCTTCTGCAGCGCCGCGACGGCTTCCATGTCCGCACGGCAGCTTTCGCATTCCGCAAGGTGCTGCTCGAGTTGATGGACGCGTTCGTCTGGGAGCTCACCGTACGAGGCCAGGACGATGTCTTCCTGTGCCAGTTCGCAGTTCATGACGGAGTCGATGCCTCACTTGCCTCTGAAAATTCGATTCCGGGTCGTACGCCCGTGTTGGTCCCGTGGCCCTGTCTAACGCAGTTCGGCCAGCTTTGCCCGTAGTTTCTTGGTTGCGCGGAAGAGGGTATTCTTCGCCGTTTCTTCCGTAGTGTTCAGCATTTCGCCGATCGTCCGGAGCCGCAGGCCCTGGTAATGCTTCAGCTCGAAAACCATCCGTTCGCGGGGTGTCAGGTCGTCGAGCGCGAGCATAATCCGCTGCCCCAGATACTTCCTTTCCAGCTCGCGGGCGGGATTCGCTCCGGCCCGGTCGTCGCAGACATTGGTGAGCAGATCCATCTCCTCGCCGGAGGAGTCGATCACCACCGCCTGGTCCTCGCGGCGGGCCTTGCGGCGGCGCAGATGATCGAGGCACAGGTTGGTGACGATCCGGTAGATCCACGTATAAAACGAACACTCGAAGCGGAAGTTGCCGAGGTACCGGTAGGCCTTCAGGAACGCTTCCTGCTGAATATCCTGCGCGTCCTGCTCGGATCCGGTCAGGTGCATGGCCAGCCTCAGCACCGCCTGATCATATTGACGCACGAGAGTGTCAAAGGCTGTGCGGGAACCTGCCTGAGCTTCGCGAATCAGATCGGTTTCGTGCAGATTTTCGCGAATCGGGCCTGAGGTGCGGGTGGCCATACGCGAGGATTGTATGCGAGGGCTGCTCGGGGAAAGAAATCGAAGCGCATCAGCAGGCATTGGGGCTCCTGTCGCGTGGGTTGCAGGGGGCTGCATAGAAATAGACGCAGCCGGAGGCCCTCTGTGAGCAGAGGATGGGGAAAAATCGTTACCAGCTGCCATTTCGTCCATATAAAGCGGCGGAGAGAGACGGAATTCCCTCCCCCACCAGTCGCCTCCAGGGTATCACGCCCGCGGTTGATCGCGGCAGAGGGCACAGATGGCCGCCCCGTAAGTATCGGCCTTCCGTGGACCAATACCGGCAACCTCCAGGAGCTGCGGAATGGTGCGGGGCGCCCTGGATGCCACGGCGCGCAGAGCGGCATCCGTGAGGACGAAAAAGGCTGGTTTGCCGGCTTTGGCAGCCTCGTCCCTGCGCCAGACGCGCAGGCGCGATTCCAGCTCGGCCTGGGCCGGCGTCAGGGCAGCCGGATCGGATTCCCCCGGCGCGGAACGGCTTTTCCCGGCTTTGGAAGTCTTTTTGGCGGATACGGGCCCCGGTTCGTCGGGAAGAAGGACGCCGAGTGGGCCGGTAACCGCCGTGTAGCCCTCAGCCGTCAGCGCGATTTTGCGCCAGGCGACTTCGCGGCCCTCGGAATTGGTGAATGTATCCGACGCGATGGTGACAAGACCGGCGCGGGCCAGGCCGTCGAGCAGCGCGTCGCACGCCTGCCGATCGGACAACCCGGATTCGGTAACCAGCCGGGTGATGCCGCGGGGTCCGCTTTCCAGAGTGCGCAAAATGGCGCGGAGGTCGCGCTCCTGAGCGGGGGTGGGTTCGACAAATTTGCGCGCTACCGTTGCCTGCGGTGCGCAGAAGTCGCAGTGCCCGCAGAGGCGGCTGGCGCCGGCGCTGTCTCCAAAATGGCGGACCAAAGCGGACATGCGGCACTGCGCCGTCTCCGCAAAGGCGATCATGCTGTCCAGCTGGGCGCGGCGATGGGCCAGCTGGGCGCTGTAACCCGCATGCCAGCCGGAGACGCCGGTGAGACGAACGCTGCCGTCGAGGGCGATCTGGGCCGCTCCCTGGGAGGCTAGCTTGTCGATGGCCCGGCTCAGGGTCTCAGGGTCCAGCTTCAGGCGCTCCAGCAGCGCTTCGGGCGGCTGATATTCCCCCGCAAGGGCGCGGGCCACGCGATCCAGCTCCTCGACCGGCGGGTAATCGCGGGAAAAGAAGCTTTCGTGGATGCGGCGGTCGGCGAAGCTGTGCAGCAGGATGGCGCGGGAGGGCAGGCCATCGCGGCCGGCCCGGCCAATCTCCTGGTAAAAGGCCTCAATGGAGCCGGGCAGCGCGGCGTGGAGGACCGTGCGGATATTGGGCTTGTCGATGCCCATGCCGAAAGCGATGGTGGCGACGACCACCTCCAGCTCAT
>JAJZNH010000098.1 GCA_021811745.1 Acidobacteriota bacterium | reverse complement strand
AAGACGCCATTGCAGCCAGGCTGGAAGAACTCTGCGACCAGGGCGCGGCGCTGGTGCTCACCGTAGGCGGCACCGGGCTTGCGTCCCGCGACCGCACTCCGGAAGCCACGCGCCGCGTGATCAGCCGCGAGGCGCCGGGGCTGGCCGAAGCCATGCGCGCGCAAGGCGCGGCACGCAACCCATATGCGTGGCTCTCACGGGGCGTGGCCGGGCTCAGAGACAGCACGCTGATAGTGAACCTGCCGGGCAGCAAGCGCGGCGCTGAAGAGAGCCTTACCTCCATCGTAGAGCTGCTGCGGCATGGCCTTGAGGTGGCGGCCGGGGGGCAGAATCATCCGTAAAGATTGTTCCCGGGCCACGGATCGGAATTTTCCGGGTATCTTCCCGCAAGGTCTTTAACCGCTGGTGGAAAGCGCTTTCCGCCGGACGGCGCGTCTCCGCTTGAGGCTCCCTGCGGCCCTGGCCGGGCCTTGCGTCCTCCGGATTGATTTAATAGCTAGTTCTGCGCCCTTCCCCACGGGGATGTACCCGAGAAACACCTGGAAAGCGTACAATCCTTTTGTCCATGAGCATAGCCAAGAACCAGCCCCCAAAACGGAAGCGCACTGCGAGCAGCATTCGCGACGTAGCCAAGCGCGCCCGCGTCTCCATTGCCACCGTTTCACGTGTGGTCAACCGCGTCTCCAGCGTCGATCCTGAATTGACCAAGCGCGTATGGAAGGCCATCGACGAGATCGGCTACCTGCCCAATACGCAGGCGCGCGCGCTGGTTTCAGGCCGCAGCCATATGCTGGGCCTGGTCGTCTCGGAGATCACCAACCCCTTTTTCCCTGAGCTGATCCAGGAGTTCGAGAACCTTGCCGTGTCCCAGGGCTACGAAGTGATGATCGGCTCCACGAACTATGATCCGGATCGCACCGAGTTGCTCGTGCGGCGCATGCTGCAGCGCAACGTGGACGGCGTGGCGGTCATGACCTTCGGCATCGAGGAAGATCTCGTCAAGAGGCTTGTGGAGAATGGGTTCCCGCTGGTGTTTGTAGATGCCGGACCCGACCTGCCCAATATCCGCATTCTCAAAGTGGATTACGAGGAGGGAATCCGCCAGGCGGTGCAGCACCTGGCCGCACTGGGCCACCGCAATATGGCCTTCATCACCGGCCCGCTGCATCTGCGCTCGGCGATGGCAAGGCGCGATGCCTTCCTGAAGTCGATGAAGGAGCTGGGACTGACCGCGCCTTCCGGGTACATCGTCGAAGGCACGCACACCATGGAAGGCGGCATTGCCATGGTGGAGCGCCTGCTTGCGCTGCCAGAATTGCCCACGGCGGTTTTGTGCTCGAATGATATGACCGCCATCGGCGTGCTTCACGGGCTCTACAGGACTACCCACAATGTGCCGCAGGATATTTCGGTGGTGGGATTCGATGACATTCACCTGGCGCAATTCATGCTGCCGCCGCTCACCACAGTACTGATGTCGTGCAGGGATTTGGCCGCGGCCGCGGTGGAGGCGCTGCGTGCCGGCATCGAGACGGACCATCGCAAGGCTACGCAGAAGGAGTGGCAGATTCCGACCCGCCTGGTGGTGCGCCAGTCCACCGCCTTTCCGCGCGGAACACTGCCGGCACTGATGCAAAAGGCCTCCAACAACCAGACCGGCAAAGGCGCTAAATAGGTGCGGCGCAATTTTGTGGTAGACTCCTGTCGCCATGAAAATTCGACTCTTTGTGTTGCCTATGCTGTTTATCGTGGCGGGGCTTGAAACTGGAGTTCTTTCCGCACAGCAGACTCAGCCGCCGCATCTTGAAAAACGCGGCGCAGCCACACAGCTCGTCGTGGATGGCAAGCCCTTTCTGATGCTTTCCGGCGAACTGCATAATTCTTCGTCATCGAGCCTCACGTACATGAAGCCGATCTGGCCGAAGCTCGAAGCGCTGGGCCTGAATACGGTTGTGACTCCGTTGAGCTGGGAACTGATCGAACCGAAAGAAGGCAGCTTCGACTTTACGCTCGTCGACGGGCTGATCGACCAGGCGCGGGCCGCGCATGAACACATCGTCTTTCTGTGGCTGGCTTCGTGGAAGAACGGCATGTCAAGTTATGCGCCGGTGTGGGTCAAGTCGGATGTGGCGCGCTTTCCGCGTGTGTTCGAGCACGGCAATCCTGTGGAGATTCTGAGCCCGCTTGGCACGGCCACCGAAGAAGCGGACGCGCGCGCCTTTGCCGCGCTGATGCGCCACATCAAGCAGGTCGACGGAAACGAACACACCGTGCTGATGATGCAGGTGGAAAACGAGGTTGGAGTGCTGGGCGACTCGCGCGATCACTCTCCGGCTGCCAACCACGCCTTCAACTCGGCGGTTCCCGAGCAGTTGACCTCCTACCTCAAGGCTCACTATAACGAGCTTTATCCCGATCTGCGGGCACGCTGGGATGCGCATGGCGACAAGACCACAGGCACATGGACTGAGGTCTTCGGCGACAATCTGCGCACCGACGAAATCTTCATGGCCTGGAACTACGCGCGCTACATCCAGGCCGTGGCCAAAGCCGGCAAGGCTGCATATGACATTCCCATGTACGTGAATACCTGGCTGGCGGGCGACACGACGCCGCCGGGCGAATACCCGAGCGGATGCCCGGAGCCGTGGGTCGTCGATGTGTGGAAGGCCGCGGGGTCGTCGCTCGACTTCTACTCGCCCGACCTGTATGCAACCAACTTTGAGGAGTGGTGCCGCCGCTACCATCGCGCCGGCAATCCGCTCTTCATGCCGGAGACG
>JAJZNH010000285.1 GCA_021811745.1 Acidobacteriota bacterium | reverse complement strand
GAAAGATGACTTCTCCTCCCGCGATTTCAATCAGTTCCTCGACCCACCGGATTCCGCTGATCAAGGGCTGGCATCGATTCTCATCCCGTCCGCCGGTTGCTTGCGGCCCGTCTGCGCATAGGGGTTGAGCCCTCAGGGCTGGCCGGCTTCGCTCTCGTCCTGGGCGGCCGTGGCCAGCCGCTCCTGCTTGCGGCGGGCACTTTCTGCTTCGCGGTACTTCCGGCGCCGCATCGCATCCGCGTAGCGCCGGATCTCATCGGGCGTCTCGGGGATCAACTGCGGCACCGTCTGCAGGCGGCCGCTTTCGTCAACAGCCACAAAGACCAGGTAGGCGCTGGCGACATGCGCAATCGAGGCCGTCCTCGTGTTTTCCGCCCATACCTTCACGCCCACCTCCATCGAATGGGCAAACGCCCGGTTCACGCTCGATTTGAGCGTCACCAGATCACCCAAATGCACGGGGCGGATAAAGTCGATGTGGTCCATTGCCGCGGTAACTACGTGCGTGCGCGAGTGCCTGTAGGCTGCCATGGCGCCGGTCAGATCAATGAAGTGCATCAGGCGCCCGCCCAGCAGATGTCCCAGGGTATTGGTGTCGTTGGGCAGGATGATCTCAGTCATCTCCGACTGTGTGCTGGCCACGGTGCGCACAATAGGGTTGTTCCCGGCGGCATTCATAAGGCAATTGCTCCCTTTCGGTTTGGCTCGCTTCGCTATCGAAGCCTCATCGGCCGCCGGATACAATCAAGGTTGGCGGCGATTCATTGCGCGAGGCTTATCGGTATTCCTAGCCTTTCCAGTTTCGGCAATCCCCGCCAAATTCGCAAATCCTTTACCACGCACATAGAGCAAATGGAGACGAGCACAAACGGAATGGACAAGATCGAAGGTTTGAAGGCGATTCTGGAAATGGACCCGAAGAACAGCTTTGCGCGTTACGGCATCGCCATGGAGTTGGCTGCCCAAGGCAACACGGAAGCCGCATTAGCCGAGTTCGACACCCTGCTCGCCAACGACCCGGACTACACGGCAGGCTACTTCATGTCGGCGCAAACTCTCTCCTCGGCCGGGAGGACAGCAGAGGCGATCGAGCGGTTAAAGGCCGGCATCGCCTGTGCCGCGCGCACGGGTAATCGCCATGCCCTCAGTGAGATGCAGGGTATGCTCGACGAGCTGGAGCGGTGACGGCGGCGCTCCCTGCGGCCTGCACACGCACGGGAATCCGCACATTTCAGTAATTAAATCGCGTCTTCTTGAGCAAATTTGCGTCTACACTAGAATGATGGTCAAATATTCGATCGTTGTTCCTTTTCACAACGAAGAAGAAAATGTTACCGCTCTTTACGCGCGCCTGAAGAATGTGATGGAGCAGGTGGGCGAGAGCTTTGAATTGGTGCTGGTGGAAGATGGCTCAAGCGACCGCACCTATAAGCTGCTGGAAGAGATTGCGGCGGTAGACAGCCGCGTGCTGGTAGTCAAGCTGCGCCGCAACTTTGGCCAGACCTCCGCGTTGGCCGCGGGCTTCGATCATTCCTCGGGCGAGTTCATTCTGGCCATGGACGGCGATCTGCAGCACGATCCCAACGAGATTCCGAACTTCATCGAGAAGCTGGAAGAGGGTTATGAAGTCGTTTCCGGGTGGCGCAAGGATCGGATCGACAACTTTGTGATGCGCCGCATTCCTTCGCGCTGCGCCAATTGGCTGATGGCGAAGCTCTCCGGCGTGAATATTCACGACTTTGGCACGACCTTCAAGGCTTATCGCCGCGAAGTGATCCAGAACATCCCGCTTTATGGCGAAATGCATCGCTTTATCCCGGCCCTGGCGAGCTGGTATGGCGCATCCATCTGCGAGATCCCCATCAAGAATGTGAACCGTGTCCGCGGCAAGAGCCACTACGGGATCGGCCGCACCTTTCGCGTCTTCTTCGATCTGCTCACAATCCGCTTCCTGCTGAAGTACATGAGCCGCCCGCTGCACTTCTTCGGCGGATTTGGCGCATTGGGCATCGTGTCGGGAAGCCTGATCTCTTCCGTCCTGCTGGGAATGAAGATCCTCAACCCGCACCAGGACGTCATGGATCAGCACGCTCCGTTGTTTGTCATCGCGGCGGTGCTGATTGTAGCCGGCATTCAAATGCTGGCAATCGGTCTGCTTGGCGAGCTTCAGGTGCGTCACTTTCACACCAGCCAGCACACCGCGCCTTATGCCATCGACCGCCTGGTCAGGCTGGCGTCTCCGGACGAACAGAGCCTGTTACCCGAGAGATAAGCCGGCAGTTCCTGACTGCTGGCAAAATTCAGACCAAAGAAAGACCGAACCCCGCTCCGGTATCGCCCGGGCGGGGTTCGGTGTTGATGGGCAATTGGAACAGTTGACCGCCGTTCGCCGCCTGTGGCTCTTGCAGCAGCCCCGCCTCAAGGTTCATTCTTACCTGTTATGAAAGCAATTCAGATTCATGCAACAGGCGGGCCCGAGGTCCTTCAGCAGGCCGAATTACCCATTCCCCAGCCGGGACCGGGGCAAGTGTTGATCCGCGTGGAGGCCATCGGGGTCAACTTCATCGAAATCTACTTTCGCAAGGGCGTGTATAAAACTTCGCTGCCGTTTACGCCGGGAAGCGAGGCGGCGGGCACGGTGGAAGAGTTGGGGCCGGGCGTGACGGGATTCGCCGCCGGCGACCTGGTGGCTTCGACGAGCGCGCTTGGCAGCTACGCCGAGTATGCACTGGTTCCGGCAGCGCAACTGGTGAAGGTCCCGGCTGGGCTTACGCTGGAGCAGGCG
>JAJZNH010000940.1 GCA_021811745.1 Acidobacteriota bacterium | reverse complement strand
CGGCGCGGCGCGCCTTCGCCGCCATTGGTCAGGCTGATTCGATCGTGGTGGATCCCCACAAGCACGGGCTGCAGCCCTACGGCTGCGGCTGCGTGCTCTTCCGCGATCCGGCGGTGGGCCGCTTCTACAAGCATGATTCTCCGTATACCTACTTCACTTCAAAGGAATTGCATCTCGGCGAGATCAGCCTGGAGTGCTCGCGGGCGGGCGCGGCGGCAGTTGCCCTCTGGGCTACGCAAAAGCTGCTGCCTCTGGCGCCCGGCGGAGAATTTGCCCAAAGACTGGCGCGCGGCCGTGCCGCGGCTCTGGAGCTGGACCGTCGCCTACGCGGCGATGGCCGTTTTCAGCCGCTCGCAACCGGTTCTCCGGAACTCGACATCGTGGTGTGGAAACCGCGTGCGCAGACTGCCGAAGAGGCCTCGCGCCGGGCGCGGGAGATCTTCGCGGCCTGCGCCAGGCGGGATTTGCACCTGGCTCTTGTAGAATTGCCGCTAACCTGGTTTCATCTGGAAGAAAGCGGGAGCATCGCGGAGACGCCGAGGCCGGTCACATGCCTGCGTTCCGTGCTGATGAAGCCGGAACACGAAGCGTGGCTCGACCAGATCTGGGAAAGGCTCACCGCCGCCAGTATGGATGTCATGGCACAAGCAGACAAGCGCCCGGAATGAGTATGATTAAGGTTCGAAAGAAAACGTTCTCACGTCTGATCCGTTTGATCTCCTTCTCGCCCGGCCAAGCCATGAGACCACCGGCGAGCACAATGTTGCTGAACGCTGAACGCTAAAGGCTGCAAGCTTCTTTTTGAGTTTCAATCCAATCCGAGGTTACGAACCGATATGCACGATCCTGCCGTCCTGCGCTCCATCCATCGCGACCGCTTCCATGCGGACCCCGCCATCTTTGTCGCTCCCGGCCGCGTCAACCTGATCGGCGAGCATACCGATTACGCCGAAGGCTTCGTGATGCCGGCGGCCATCAACTTTGCCACCTTGGCCGCCATCTCACCGCGCACGGACGGCAAGATCGTCATCTACTCAGAGAACTTCAGTGAAGAGAAAACCTTCGACGCCGCGGCGCTTCCAGCCAAGGGAGACAAGCACTGGAGCGATTACCCCATCGGTGTCGCGGTCACCCTGGCCGGCAAAGGCCACAAGGTTCCCGGCTTCAGCATGAGCCTCTGGGGCGATGTACCGCTGGGCTCGGGACTTTCCAGCTCAGCCGCTCTTGAGGTGGTAACGGCGCTCGCGCTCCTCTCGCTGATCGGCGCCAGCTATCCGGGCCCGGTGCTCGCCCGCGTCTGCCAGCGCGTTGAGAACGAGTTTGTCGGCGCGAATTGCGGCATCATGGACCAGTTCATCTCAGTCAACGGCAAGGAGAATCATGCCCTGCTCCTCGACTGCCGCGACCTCAGCTTCAAGCTGGCGCCGATTCCCGACCATGTGGCGCTGGTGATCGCCAACACCATGGTCAAGCACTCGGTGGCCGGCGGCGACTATCCCACCCGCCGCCGCGAATCGGAGGCTGCCTGCGCCGTGATCGCCAGCCACCGGCCGGGCGTCCCGTTCCTGCGCGATGCCACCCTCGAAGACTTGGACAAATGGGGACACGAGATGGCGCCCAAATCGCTCATGCGCGCCCGCCATGTGATCAGCGAAAATCTGCGTACGGTAGCCGCCGCCGAGGCCCTGCTCAAGGGCAACATGGCCGAAGTGGGCCGCCTGATGGCCGAGGCGCACTGGAGCTACAGCAAGGACTTTGAAGGCAGTTGCGTGGAGGCCGACATCATGGTCGAGCTGGCCCAGGATCTTCCCGGCCTCATCGGCGCCCGCCTCACCGGCGGCGGTTTTGGCGGATGCACCATCAATCTGGTCGAGCAAAAAGACGCTCCGGCATTCGCCCGGGAATTGGGCAGCCGCTATGCCGCCAGAACCGCGATTGTTCCACAGATCCACGTCTGTCATGCCTCAGGTGGAGCGCATCGCCTGGATTGATCAAGAAGTGGATCAAAAGGCACGAATGATTTTCAAAACGTGGGACAAGAGAATGCGCACTGCGGAGACCGCCGCAGGCATCGGCAGTGCGCATCTCCTACATCTGGCGAGTCTTAACAAGTCCTGATTAACGATTACACCGTTCCTTGGTAAAATCGGTTGAAGTCTTTCCCCAATGAAGACCGGGTGAAAGAGTCCGAATCCCCGGCCGCTCGCCATTGGATATCGATTCCCACGATGCCGTTTGTGAGGTCGCAGGCGGTGTGGAGAAATTGAAACGATGCAGACAAATTCTTCCAAGCCAAACTTTTACGGAGTTTTCCCCAACTCCGGCAAGATCGCATACTTCTCCATGGAGATTGCAATTCATCCGGAGATGCCCACTTACTCCGGTGGGCTGGGAGTTCTGGCCGGTGACACGCTGCGTTCGGGTGCCGATCTGGGTGTTCCCATGGTGGCCTTTACGCTGCTGCACCGCAAGGGATATTTCAGCCAGCATCTCGATAACGCCGGTACCCAGAGCGAGGATATCCAGCCGTGGAATCCAGCCGATTTCTGCGCCGAGGATCCGGCCCGCATCACGGTTACTGTGGAAGGCCGCGTGGTGACCGTGCGCGCATGGCGCTATGACCTGGAAGGCCGCTCAGGCCACGTGGTGCCTATCTACCTGCTCGACACCGATCTGGATGGGAACTCTGGATGGGATCGCGGGCTGACCGACCATCTCTATGGCGGCGACACCAACTACCGCCTGCAGCAGGAGATCGTGCTGGGCATGGGCGGCGTGCGCATGGCCGCCGCG
>JAJZNH010000741.1 GCA_021811745.1 Acidobacteriota bacterium | reverse complement strand
CGCCAACACCACACCAAGGACGAAGACCACAACCATCAGAACGAGACGAACTTGCAGTGAGCGAGAACGCATGTAGAGTACTCCTTTTTCGTTGAGAGAAGACTGCACGGGTTAGAGTAACCCAAAAGGGGCATCCAGGCTACAACAAAAGTAACAATTTGCAGGTTTTCTCGTCCTTTTTGCCCAGAAAGGGGCATTGACGGCGGGAGACGGCAGCACATTCGCTTCCTATTCGCATGACACAAGTAATAGTTACCGGACCATCTCCGGATGTTTCCGGGTTTTCTCCTTTGCTGCAAGAGAAGAGGAGACGCATTGATCGATGAAATCCGAGCGAGCTTCAACCGCCGGTTTCATCCTTCGCCATGCGCCCGCCTGCTCGCGCAGCTCGAACACGCACGCGGGACCGCGATCGGCATTCGAGTGGCTGACGCGCCGGTTTTGCCGTCGCTTCTCCTGGAGCGGAAGGCCGTTCCCGAGGCGGCCGGGAACGGCAAGCGCGGCGGGAGAGCCATCTCCGCCGCTTTTTTCCCCGGGGAGCGCAGTTCCGGGGAGGTCCACATAAAGTTACCTCTGAGATGACTTTGGTGATTAGGCCGGCGGCGCAAACTCCGGTAAAGTGACAGAATCGAGATATGAGTGTTTTTCCCCGCGAATGCGATGCCCTCAATGGCAACCCAGGCACGGGCATGCTTCTTCTCGAATGTCGGAAACGATGAGCAGCAAAGCAGAGCTCGACCCCACCCATACTGGCGCGCAGTCGGCCGACGGCCGCCGCGAGGTCCGGTGCGCGGTCCGCTTTCCCCTGGCGCTGGCGGTAGTGCTCGCGACCGACGCCGGGGAATTCGCCGCCCGCACCCGTAATATTTCCGCGAGCGGTGTTCTGTTTGAACTGGACCGGCGGCTCGAAGTCGGCGATCGGATCCGGTTTTCCCTGCAGATGCCGGGCGCGGTGCTGGGCACATCGCACGATGTGCTGGTTCACTGCACCGGCCGTGTGGTACGCTGCTCCTTAAGCCAAAGTCAGTACCTCGCCGCCGCAACCATCGACGATTACCGTTTTGCGGAGCACTGAGGCATTCTGATTTGGTTCTCAGCCAACTTATGGACCTTCAGGACCAGACTCCCGACGCCGAGATCTCCGAGGCTCCGGTCAAACCGGGCACGATCCGCATCATTCTTGCGGATTCGCAGGCGATTTATCGCGTCGGAATCCGCAAGGTGTTCGCGCTCGAAGACGATCTCCGTGTCGTCGCGCAGGCCGACTCGCTCGACCATCTCCGCACTGCCATCGAGCGCTACCCGACGGACATCGTGCTCATTGAGGGCAGTCTGCTGGCCGGCACCGCCAATGCCATCCCCGAACTGTTGCGCGGCTACCCCGAGGTGAAGCTCATCGTTCAGGCCGTGGCCTCGGACGAATCGCACACCGTCGAGCTCTACCGCCGGGGCGTGCGCGGCATCATCTCGCGCTCCATCTCGCCCGATCTGCTGGTGCGTTGCGTACGGCGCATCGCCGCCGGCGAAACCTGGATCGACAACCAGTCGGTGAACTGGGTCATCGAAGCCTACCGCGCCCAGGCTGCCGCGCTGGTGAGCCCGCGCACCCAGCCCCGCCTCTCGCCCAAGGAGATGGCCATCATCACCTGCATCACCCAGGGCAAGCGCAATAAGGAGATTGCTTTCCAGCTCGGCACCACCGAGCAGGTGATCAAGAACTATCTGCGCAAGATTTACGACAAGCTTGGGGTCAGCGACCGCCTGGAACTGGCGCTCTACTGCCTGCACAACAAGATCATCCAGGGCGATGTCGATGAAGAGATGGTGGCGCAGAAAGTTATGGGCGAGTAGCCCCGCCGCGTTTCCTTCTCTTCCCGGTTCCTCTGTGACTTAGCCCGGACTTAGCCCGCCGGCACAAGATCCGGTCCCGGCCGCGTTTGCCGTGCCGGATAGTCGCCCTCCATCTTTGAGGTTTGGGCTTCTCCCTTGGCCATGGCGGCTGCGCCATCGTCGGCGGTCGAGCGCGCCAGCTCCAACAGGCGGGTCAATTCGGTCAGTTCGGCGCGGTTCAGGTGTCCCAACAGTTCGCGCGGCGCCTGCTGGATCACCGGGTTCATCGAGTCGAGCAGCGCCAGTCCCGACTCGGAGATCTGCGTCCACACCACCCGCCGGTCCTGCCGGTCGCGCCGCTGGCGGATGAGCTTGAGCGCTTTCAGCCGGCTGAGCAGGCGGGTGATGTCGGGCTCGGCGGCGATCATGCGCTTGCCGATGGCCGTGCAGGGCAGCCCGTCCGGCTGCGCGCCGCGCAAAATCCGAAGCACGTTGTATTGCGTGGCCGTAACGCCCCACGCTCGCGTGCTGCGCTGAAAAGCCCGTTCCAGGCAGTCGGAGGTGCGCAGCAGGTTCAGGAAAGCCTCTTCCTCCGCGCTGGAAAACGGCCGCTGCTGCTCGATTTCAGATCTCAGACCCGGCATGCGAAAACCTCTCCCGTTCGATCTGTCCCGCGAAGCTCTGGCGATTCGCCGCGTGCCATGCGGTGACGGCGTTATGGCTGCCGCACAGCGTCCATTTCAATGGTAAGTTGGATGGCATCTCCGATCGCCGCGTTCGGGTATTTCATCCCCAGCCCGAAGGCAGTCCGGTCCACTGTCGCGGTCGCCGAAAAGCCCATATGCTGCTTGTTTCCCATCCCCTCCACCGGTCCGATTGGCGCGTCCGCGTGCAGCGTCACCGGCTTGGTAATGCCGTGCACCGTGAGGTTGCCGGCGAGCGTCAGACCGTCGCCGCTCTTTGCCACGCT
>JAJZNH010000697.1 GCA_021811745.1 Acidobacteriota bacterium | reverse complement strand
GCGGGGGCTTGAGCATTTGTCCGGCGTAGAGCGGGTGAAAGTAGGGGTAGTTGTCGCCCATGCGCTCGGCGGCTTCAGCGAGTACCGCGGCGGCGCGATCCATGGCCGGAGGAGCCAGGTTTGCGGAGGGCAGATGGCTGAACTTTGACTGGAGGCGTTCGAGGGCGGCGGAGAGCAGATGGAGGGTGGTGTCGCTCATGGATGGGTTGGTCGAGAACGCTTCAGGATACTCCCGGCTGGAGCGAGGCATCCCCCAAAAGGAGTATCGGTGGAAATTCAGGAGGGTGGCCGATATTGTGTATGCTGGCGGCAACCCCAAAGGCAGGCTGACTCCCTCCCGAGCGATGGCGCGGGCAGCGTTCCGGATCAGCGTGCTGGATGATGGAGAAATGCATGGATTGGTATCTGCTGGCGCTGAAGAGGTATGCACAGTTCAGCGGCCGTTCCCGGCGGAAAGAGTACTGGATGTACTCGCTGATCAACGGAATGATCGGTCTGGTGCTGTACGGCGGCGGCATCGTGCTGATGGCGCATCGCGGATTGGCGGCCCTGCTGCTGATTCTTGCGGTGGTATATGAGCTGGGCACGGTGGTTCCTGGTCTGGCGTGCGGAGTGAGGCGGCTTCACGATACGGGTCGAAGCGGCTGGTGGATTCTGCTGGGGTTTGTGCCGGTGCTGGGGCTGGCGCTGGTGGTTTTTCTGGTGCTGGACAGCGAGCCGGGGCCGAATCAGTATGGGGGGAACCCGAAATTTGCGGTTCCGGGGCCGTTTCCCGGCTGACGCAGAAGTAACCAAAATGGGATCAAGTGAGGGGATTGATTCATCGCGGGAAGTAATAGCACCGCGGTGGCGGTTCGTCCGTATGTTTACTTCGCTATCCTTCCTGACCTGCTACACTTGGACTGCGTTAGAACAGAACCGGGCAAGAGCAGTCGTTCGCCATGCCCAGTAGCATCAGGCTTCTGCCAGTTTCGCTCCGATTCACTCCAGCGCAATTTAATGATCAGGAAACAGCAACAAAATGGAACAAGGAACAGTGAAGTGGTTTAACGACGCGAAGGGCTTCGGCTTCATCTCGCGCCAGAACGGCGAAGATGTCTTCGTGCATTACTCCGCCATTTCCGCGAATGGCTTTAAGAGTCTGCAAGAGGGTCAGGCCGTGCAGTTCAACGTCGTGAAGGGGCCAAAGGGCTGGCAGGCAGCAGACGTTCAGCCTCTGTAAGACGCACAAAATCATTCATACAAGCGCAAAGGCGAGCCCTAGGGTTCGCCTTTTGCCATAGGGGAAGAGCGTCCGCACCGGAAACCCCTTGCGAGGCGGAAGCCACAATTTAAGATGGCTCCATGGGCAGGAGTACAAGCACGAGCAGGGTATCGGCACGGGGAATCATCATCGGCGCGTTTGCGGACGTGCTGGCGGCTGTCGTGCTCGGCGTTCCATTTTCGCTTTACACCCTTTCGCAGATCGATCCGGGGCATCATCTGGCGACCGGTCAACTGGCTGCGGCGTCGACAGCGGCCATCCATGCGCATCCTTTAGTTCGAGCGGCGGAGTTGCTGACGGGCCTGCTGGCTGCCGTGTTTGGTGGCTATACCGCGGGTCTGTTTGCGAAGCACGACGAGGTGCTGAACGGCGCCCTTTCCTGCTGGCTGAGTCTGGTGCTGGGAAGTTTCACGCTGGTTCTCGGCAACAGCCCGGATTCGTTCGCGATTACTTTTCTGATGCTGATCGCCAGTCCGTTCTGCGGAATGCTGGGCGGTTATCTCCGAATCCGGCGGAAGGAAAGCTTAGCGCAGGTGGCCTGAGGGGAATTCGGCAGACCCTGACCTGCGTAACCGCTTCGGCGTATGGAAGCCTTGTTCCGGCGAGCGGGAAGGCCGGAAAATACTGTCGTGTTCCAGATGACGCGGCTGCGCCTGCTTGAGTCCGCGGTGGAGGCGCTGCAGAGCGCTTCGAGCCGGCGGCGGCCCAACCGGCCCGGACATCTGGTGACTGGAGAACGCGGCGAGCGGGCCGCATTGTTCTGGCTGCGCCGGCGCGGATACACGGTGGTGGCGCGTGGCTGGCATTCGTCGCGCGCCCGCGGCGATCTGGATCTGATCGCGTGGACAACGGAGCGGACGGAGCCGACGCTCTGCTTTATCGAGGTGAAGACGCGCACGACGCGCGCGGTGGCCCCGGCGCATTTGGCGGTAGATGAGGATAAGCGGCGCACGCTGCGGCGTCTGGCGCGGCACTATCTTCGCCGTCTGCCGAGTCGAGATGTGCCGACACGGTTTGACGTGCTGTCGATCTATTTCGAGCCGGAGAAGCCGGTCGAATTCGAGCATTTCCCCGGCGCGTTCGGCTGGGAAGAAGGTTCCTGAGCGCTCCGCAGCCTACTTTTGCGGAGCGCTCTGGGGAACCGTGGTTGGCTGCTGCGATGGCGGCGCAGGTGACGGCTGCTTTTTTGCTTTGTTCGCGTTGTTGGTGATGTTTTTGCCGGCGTAGAAGACCTGAATCGACGAGCGGAAGCGGTGATAGTTGGTGTAGGTGACTTCTTCGCGCAGGTGGACGTTCTGGCTCATGGAGTAGTTGCCGCCCTCGAAGTGCAAAATCCCGTCGCCCTTCGTGTAGACGGGGACCCAGTACTGGCCGTCGATCATCTGGCGGTAGGTGATGAAGGGCACGCTCAGGTTCTGGTGGCCGCGCTTCATAACGTCGGGGACATTTTTGCCGTCGGCGACGACAATCTGATGCTCCCGCTCGTCCACCCAGACCCGGCCCTGGAAGTAGCGATGGTGTTTCTCGATCACTTTGG
>JAJZNH010000932.1 GCA_021811745.1 Acidobacteriota bacterium | reverse complement strand
CATCAATTATAGGTTCCGGCGCCAAAGTTGACGCGCGCTCGTCCGCTCTGCGAGACTCACGCCCATGGGGTATAGCGGCAGGGTTGAATACGCCGAGGAGCGCAAGATTCGCTCGCGCAACACGAATATTTACCGGCTGGCGCACTGGCCCATCTGGATATGGGTCTTCTTTCTGGCACCCGGACCGCTCACCTTCAGTCTCTTCGACCGCGGCTTCCATTGGGCGAATTCGGTGTGGCTGGCTGCGGTGCTGATCGGCACCGGCATCGCCGGGCTCAGCGCGCAACTGCCCGGCTGTGAGCACCGCCCTTACATCCTGCGCTTCGACGAGGACAAGCCCAATCCCCTCTACCGCAGGGTCTGCTACACATTTGCCTGGAATGCCCTGCTCAACTTCGCCTTGCTGAACATGGCCGGCCTGGTCTATGCTGTCGTGACCGGCGCCTGGCGACTCAAACAGATTTACTGGTATGGCTACTCGCCGCTCTGCGCCCTGCTCCTGCTGCTCGGCATCTTGGGCAAATTGCCCCGCGTGGGCCGTTCCACCCAGGGCGAAGGCATTGAGCGCCGCTATTTCTACGGTACGGTCTGGTCCGTTGCCCTGGCGCAGACCGTCCTGCTCGTACTCTGGAAGACGCTCCCTGAAACTCGTACCGGCAGCCTCGACAAGCTCGTTGTCTTCGTTGGCACTCTGGTGGTGATGGGCTTCGCGGCATCTCGCGGGCTGCTTCCGCGGACACGCCCGATCATTCCCGGCGAGATGATGATCTCGGACTGAGGCGGCAGGCCACCGCGCATCGTTCCGCTCTCATGTTCCCTGGCACATGAGTTGGAATTTCGCACGGCCCCGGCTGAGGCTTCAGCGATTCGCGCGCTTCCCGCAAGAGATCCCGGCAGGGGGATCCATCGTGATTGGTGGCGCGCCAGACTGGGCTGCCTGCCAACCCCGCAGGCGCAACAAGGGCTGAACGGTGTAAATTCTAAGACCAAAGGAGATTCTTATGGATCGGAGAAGCTTTCTGACAGCCGGCGCGTTCGCGGCAGGATTGGCAACTGCGCCGGGATTATCCGCAACTACCGCCTGGCCCTCGCCGTCCGACAAAGGCTTCAAGCCCATCCCCAAGCGGCGGCTGGGAAAGACCGGCCAGGAACTCTCGATCATCGGCCTGGGTGGCATCGTCATCATGAACGCGGACCAGGCCGTGGCCAACAACACCGTGGCGCAGGCGCACGAGGCGGGCATCAATTACGTCGACGTCGCCCCCAGCTACGGCGACGCGCAGGAACGGCTTGGGCCCGCGCTCAAACCTTACCGCGACAACTTCTTCCTGGCTTGCAAGACGGGCAAGCGCGACAAGGCGGAAGCGGCGGCCGCGCTCGATAACTCACTCCAACTGCTCCAGACGGATCACGTGGACCTCTACCAGCATCACGCCGTCACCACCATTGAGGACGTGAACCGCATCATGGGCCCGGGCGGCGCGCAGGAAGCCTTTGAGGAGGGACGAAAGGCCGGTAAGATCCGCTATCTCGGCTTTTCGGCTCACTCCGAGGAGGCCGCTCTGGCTCTCCTCGACCACTTCGATTTCGATACGGTGCTGTTCCCCATCAATTTTGTTCTTGCCTCGCAGAAGAACTTCGGGCCGCGGGTGATCGATCGCGTACACGAAAAAGGCGCCGGCATGCTGGCCATCAAAGCCATGGCTAAATCGCAATGGCCCGCCGGCATGACGAAACAGCAAAAGCCCAATCCAAAGGAGTGGTACGAGCCGTGCTCGGTGCCGGAGCAGGCAGCGCTGGCCCTGCGCTGGACCCTCTCCCAGCGCATCACCGCAGCCATTCCACCCGGCGACGAGCGCTATTTTCCGCTCGCCATGTACGTGGCCCAGAACTTCCAGCCCATCACCCCGGAAGAGGAGAAACACTTGATCGCCAGCGCCGCCGGCGCAACGCCGATCTTTCCGCACCACGCGTGAGCGGCGGCAGGCAGGCCCATATGGACCTGCCTGATACGCCTTTGCAGGGATTTGGTGACGAGGGCTGTCCTGCTTCAGGACGGTCGTGGAGAGTGCTCCCCCAGGTCTTCCGCTACAGCGGACGAGACCTGGGGTGCTCTGCCGTCAGGGTTGATTTTCCACCAGCGTCGTCTTGGGATCAACGGGCAAAACCAACGGCGGCTGAGGGGGCTGCGAAAAATCAAAATCGTTCATGAGATCGCCGGCTTTCGGACCGCTTTCCCGCACGTACGGCCTGGAGTCTGGCCGCCCGTCCGTCTTGGGGTCGAGCCGCTGGCCGTGGAGAAATACATCTTCGATGAATTTCAGGTAGGCGTCGTAGCTCATCGTCTGATGGTCAATGTACCCCTGTTTCGCATAAGGACTGATCACGAGGCCTGGAACGCGGATGCCGTAGCCCAATGAATCAGCGCGGGGCGGTACGACATGGTCGTAAAATCCTCCCCAATCGTCCCAGGTGATGAAGATGGCCGTGCTCTTCCAGTCGGGGCTATCCATCACGGCATTCACAATTTTCGTCACGTAGGATTGCCCCACGCTTTCCTTGGCTGGAGGGTGCTCACTATCCACACCATTGGGGGAAATCCATGCCACAGCGGGGAGGGTTCCGTTTTTGGCGGCCACAAAAAAGCGGCTGAGGTCTTCGATATTGGCGGTTTGTTGATCCTCATGGACATCCGTAAAGCCGGGCAGCACGTTCCAGATCGCGGGCACGCCTGAAGTGGCAGTCGCGGGGCCGGGCATCTTGAATTTTCCGGCAGCGGCCTTGCGCGTGGGCTTCGGCGCCAT
>JAJZNH010000067.1 GCA_021811745.1 Acidobacteriota bacterium | reverse complement strand
AAGGCGGTTCTCCAATTTCTATCGAGTCACCAAAATCCTGCAGGGTGGCGTTTTCTTAAGGAAAACGCCCCTTGATCGCCTCGGCCTCGCTCGACACCCATTGGAGAACAGCTCTAATTGGGGAGCGGCGCGGCGCAGCCGGCGGGCTCGGGCAGAACCCGGCCGGGCAACTGCAGCAGCCGGGTTACGTCGTCGGGGGGCAGCGGCTTGGCATAGAAGAAGCCCTGTCCGTAGCGGCAGCCGAGCTGTTGCAGCATCTCGTCCTGCTCGCGGGTTTCGATGCCTTCGGCCACGACGTCCATGCCCAGCACCCGGGCCAGCTCGATGATGGTGCGCACGATTTGCAGCGGCTGTTCGCCTTCGGTAATGCGGGAGATGAAGGAGCGGTCGATCTTGAGGACGTCGAAGGGGAATTTGTGGAGGTGGTTGAGGGAGCTGTATCCGGTGCCGAAATCGTCCATGAGCAGCGAGACGCCGAGGCGGCGGAGGTTGCCGAGGACCTCCATGGCGGTGGGCGCGTCGGGGATGAGGCTCGATTCGGTCATTTCGAGTCCGAGCTGGCGGCTGGAGATGCCGGAGCGGCGCAGTAGTTCCTCGACGTGATCGGCCAGTCCTTCGCGGGCGAACTGGCGCGCGGAGAGGTTGACGCACACGCGCAGCGAGCGGTGTCCGAGGTCCTCGCCGCACCATTTCTGGATCTGGTTGCAGGCCTCGGCCAGTCCCCAGTCGCCGATGGGCAGGATCATGCCGCATTCCTCGGCGAAGGGGATGAACTCCATGGGGGGGATGAGGCCGCGCTCGGGATGGACCCAGCGGATGAGCGCTTCGAGGCCGACGATGCGGCGGGTGGCCAGCTCGACTTCGGGCTGGTAATAGAGGACGAACTGGCGCTGATCGAGGGCGCGGCGCAGGTCGGGCCGGCGCGGCCAGATGCCGGTGACGTTTCTGGAGGCGGGCCGGGCGGGGCGCGCGCCCTGGCGGCTGAAGATCTTGCGCAGGCGGCGGAGCTCGATCTGGCTGGAGGCCATGTCGGCGAGGCTTTCGAGCATGCGCAGCTCATCGGCAGCCATGGGGCGTCTCGGCTGCACGCCGAAGATGGTGAGAATGCCCAGCACCTCGCCGCCGGCAACGCGTACCGGCACGCTGGCGACGGAGGCGATATGAAGGTGCCGGATCATCTTGTCGCGGCCTTCGAAGCGCGCATCCCGGTTGAGGTCGGGGATCACCACCGGACCATCCTCGGCCAGAACCAAGTCGAAGATGGAGCCCTCGCGGGGAAGCTCCCGAACCGGCTCACCCCAGGAGGATTTGATCCAGACGCGGCTTTCGTCGGCGAATCCGAGCAGCACGGTGTCGGCGCGGAAGTATTCGGCGGCCAGGCGGGTGATGGCATCGAAGCCTGGCTCGGGCGGCGAATCGAGGCTCTCGGCCGAAGCCAGCGCGTCCAGGCGAGCGAACTCCTGGCTGCGATCGAGTTTGTGTCCAGTCAGAATGGGTGTCGGGGCCTCAGTCGGTAGCATCGTTCGGTCGTCCTTGAACGCGCCCCGGGTGCTGCTGCGATGAGGCGCTAATCCTCTGCGGCTTGGATGCGATGAAAAATTGAGCGGGATGGCTGGGAGCTCAATAGGATGTTCGGAAAGTGAGTTTCCTTTCTCGAAGTTCGGCATCGTCGCGCATCCTGTTTATCGGTCGCAGGGGGTCCTGCTTCACGTTACGCAAGGGCACGGCCGGGGAATGGCGGGCTGGTTACTTTGGGGAACGAAGGCGGGAAAATCCCGGATCGTGGCGGAGATTTCCTGCAAATTGGGGAACAATTTGGGAGGTTACGCGAGATTTACCAGGAGAAAGTGGAAAGCAAAGAACGCTTCCCACTTTGGCACAGCCCCGACGGCTGCGACGAGGTGTTCGAAGAAAGCATCATGGCCTGAAGTGGACGGCCGAATCGATGGTGGGCGGGGCGATGCACCCGCCGTTTGGCGATGCAGCGTGAGTAACCCGAGCCTGGTCCTCTGCCCCTCTCCGGCGACCCAAGCGGTGCTTACGCACCGCCTATGTATCGTTTGCACAATTCGAATGTTGACGACTTTGTAATTTCCGTGCCGCCGGTTATCGCCCAAATGACCGGAAGTGGATCTCGCAAGGGCCAGACTTCTTGTCGCTTGCGACCGCTGCGAAGGTGGCCTGTGCGTTGATCAGCGTGCTAACGGTCACTGCGCCAGCAGCCCGATCCGCCATAAACTGCGCTGCAACTTCATCTCATACGCGAACCCGGCATAGCCGGAACCAAAAGCGCCTAAAGCAGGAGGGAAAAGTATGTCCCGGATGCGTCCTTGCTGTGCGGGAGCGGTTGTTTTGATCGCGATGGCCGTGGCCGGGTGTTCGTCGCCGGCGCCGCTTCTATTTGTGACGCTGTCATCTAATTCTTCGCAGACGATCGATGAAGGAATGTCGGTGGCAATGACCGCCGCTGTGATCAATGACTCGTCTTCCAGGGGGGTTCGCTGGACTCTGAACGGTCCGGGATCTCTCAGTTCTCCGACAGGCTTTTCGGTAACCTACAATTCCCCGGCCACCAATCTGACCAGCGCACAGCAGGCAACCGTAACCGCGGCATCGGTGGCAGATCCAACCAAGAGCGCTTCGCTGACCATCACCGTCAACCCCGGTCTCGCGATCTCCATTCTCCAGAAGCTGTCGAATGGAACGGTGGGACAGGCATACAGCGAGCCCATCGCAATCACCGGCGGCACGGCTCCGTTTCAATGGAGCATTTACAACGGACCGATTGCCACCGGATGGAAAGTAGG
>JAJZNH010000227.1 GCA_021811745.1 Acidobacteriota bacterium | reverse complement strand
GGTGGAGAGAGAGGGCGATGGCGGTTCCCCATGCGCCGTTACCGAGGACTACGATGCGACTCATGCGGTTTTTCCGGCTCCCAGGCGGGATTCTGTCCCGGTCAGCAGGCGCCGGATGTTCTGGTGATGCTTGACGACGATCAGCAGCGCAACGGCGGCTTGCACGGCGACGTAGAAGGCAGGCTTGTTGCCATGGACAAGGAACCAGGCAAACGCCGGGAAGCTGGCGGCTCCGATGATGGAGGCCAGCGAGACGTAGCGGCTCAACAGAAGCACTAAGGCAAAGACGGTGATGGCCGCCAGCGCGGCCCACGGCGCAGCCACCAGAAACACTCCAAAGCCGGTGGCGACACCCTTGCCGCCACGGAAGCGCAGCCATACCGGGAACATGTGGCCAAGCACGGCGCAGAGAGCGGCCACCGCCTCCATGCTGCGCAGCGGTTCAGCGGGCAGCAGAAAACTGCCCATCAGCGCGCCCAGGCCCACAGCGGCGCAGCCCTTCAGCATGTCGAGCAGGAAGGTGGCCGCGCCCAGGCCCTTACTGCCGGTGCGCATCACATTGGTGGCGCCGATATTGCCGCTGCCGACTGCGCGGATGTCCTGATGACGGAAGAGGCGCACCAGCAGGTACCCCGTAGGAATGGATCCGAGCAGGTACGCAGCCGCCACAATGAGGAGAATCTCGAGGGGCATGACCATCACGAGTTTAGCAGGTACGGGGCTTGGGTTCGAACGGGCGGAAACGCGCCGGAGATTCGGTTGGGCGATGGCTCAGGTACTGCTAGACGCTGCAGATTGCGCGACGCGCCGAGTGCACTTCCGCTGCCAGAATCTGCAGGATCTTGAGCGAGAGCATCGGGTTGGCTTGCATGATTGAGGTGAAGTCGTCGCGAGTAATGAAGCTGAGCCGCGCGCCGGCCCGCGCCACGGCGCCGAGCGAGTAAGGGCAATTGCCCACCAGGCCCGGAAGGCCAAGCAGAGAACCCGCGGTGGTCTGGAAAGAGAGCACTACGTCTCCCGCTCCGGAGTCCATGGAGAGCGTGGCCTCGCCCGATTGCAGGATATAGAGACCACTGGGCATCTCGCCCTGCCGGAAGAGAATAAGGTCTTCCTTGCAATCGAGCGGTGTGGCCCGCTGCGCGAGCGCCTGAACAACTTCAGGATCAGCGACGAATGCGGATGAATCGAGCTGCACGGACAGCCTTCCTATGTTTCTGTACAAAAAAATGAGATCGAACGGGAATAATCCCAGGCGAACAATCTTACCTCATGATGATTGCACCAGCGGTGGCGAGAGTTTGTGACGCGCATCACAGGATGGCAAGCACAACTTCATTCAGACTTTTGCCCCTTTATAAAACTTCCAACCTCGAAGCGATCATCCCCTTGGCCTGTCAATAGCATGGCGTGCGCAAGACGGGTGCAAATCTTACGGCGATGCACCTTTCTGGCGAGCCAGGTCTGCCTCAAATGCCTGCTCGCGTTCCGCAATGTACGCTCTATACCCGGCGGGATCGATGAAGGCATTGCGGTCGCCGCTCTTCCATCGCGCATATTTGGTCCTGAGGCCAAAGTAGCTGCCGTGCGCGCCGAGAAAGATGTCGCAGGGAAGGCTCTTGAGTACCTGGAACCCATGTTGGTAGTCGGCGGCAATCTGCGGATAAACCTTGTTGCCCACCAGCGTGTATCCGGGATTCACGTTCGGGCTGCCCACAATGACGACGTGCAGCTTTCTACCGCCTTCGATCTCATCCAGGGTCCAGGTGGTGGTTCCCCTGGTATGGCCGGCGGTCAGGTGCGCGGTCAACACCGTCCCTCCCAGGCTTACCGTGTCGCCATCGTGCAGCACACGGTCGACGCGCGCCGGCGGAAACAACATGCTTTTTTCTGCGCCATATTGGAAGTCCGCTCTGCCGCCCGACTCGACCACCGGCACATCCGCGGCCATGACGAAGTACTTTGCGCCGGTGAGATGCTTGACCGCCGCGCTGCCCGCGCAGTGGTCGTAATGCGCATGGCTGATGAGCAGGATCCTGATATCGCGAAAGTGAAAGCCCAGAGCTTCCACGCTTCTGCGGATCTGCGGAACAGAGGACTGAAGGCTGCTGTTGATGAGGATCAGCCCCTTGGGTGTGGCGATGAGGTACGAGGCCAGGTCTTGGCTGCCCACGTAATAGAGGTTGCCGGCGATGCGAAACGGGGGAAACGGGTGCGTCCACGCTGGATTCTGCGCGTCCCCCGAGGAAAGGGAAGCGGCCAAGGTGCCCAGCAAGATCAGGCTGACGAGGAGCCTGCTCAATCTCATGCATCCTCCGCCGGTTCACCCTGTTGCTTGAAGATCTCGATAGCGCGTTCCAGGTGAACTCCGCGCGAGCCCTTGATGAGCGCCACATCGCCGGGTTGCAGATTTTGGACGAGCCACTGGCCAGCAGCTTCCGCATCCGGCAGGAAGAGCGCAGCAACTCCTCCCGCGCAGGCGGCGGCAGCCAGCTTTTCAGCATTTCCCCGCACGCCGACAACCAGATCGATGCCGGCCTTGGCGGCGGCGCGACCGCAGGCGGCGTGCAACGCGGGGCTCTTCTCGCCCAGTTCCAGCATCTCGCCGGCAATGAGGATGCGGCGTGCGGCCGGACGCGCGGCCAGTGTACGGATCATGGAGAGCAGAGCTTCGGGATTGGAATTGTAGCTGTCGTTGAGGAGGGTGGCGCCGCCAATTTCCAGGACTTGACCGCGCTTATCCCCGGCGCTGAGCGTGGTGATTGCGGCCAGCGCGGCGTCGAGATCGGCGCCCGCTTCGAGAGCTACCGCCAG
>JAJZNH010000218.1 GCA_021811745.1 Acidobacteriota bacterium | reverse complement strand
AAATGCAACCACGGCCAGCACCATCAGATGCCACGGCTGAAGTAGATCGCCCATAATTTCTCCTTCACGCGCCGGGACACCCCGGCGCGCATTCCTCAAAATTTATTGTCGCACACAACCACATCCCCGCGCAGTCAGCTACCAGGCATGCGGTTCGGAGCGGAGACCTCCAGGTATAAGAAGCGCCGAATCCATCCGGCAAAATCCTCCCCTCAGGTCCGGAATCAGTTTACCTGGGCCGGCTTGCCCAACCGCTCCGTGACCATGCCGAAAAAGGCGCGCACGTCCTCTTCATCGCCTATGGTGAGCCGCCGGTAAACCTTGATCAGTGGAAACACCCGCGAACCGCGCACCTCCACCGCCGGCGCCGCCACGCCCCCGGCCGGTGAGGCGCTTGCCGGAGAAGCGCCGGGATACTGCGTCATCTCCCATGTGCCGGCATAACGCCGCCGCAACACCTCGCCCAGATAACTGCCCCAGAGCCGCACCTCGAACTCCAGGTCGAGTTCCGGGCTCTCACTCACCAGAACCAGGATTTCGTCCAGGCCGTCGATCGATTCTGCGCTGAAGTCCAGTTGTTGGCGAAACTCCTGCCGGCCCCGCTGCGCGGCCGCTTGCGCATAACCTTCCATCATGGCTCCCAGATCCGGGTAGACCGCCGCTTCCAGACGCTTGCGCAACTCATTTGCCACCCTAACAGAGTACATGCCCCGAACGCCGAATGCGTCCGGGGAAACATGGTGGGTTGCCGGATGTTTGTGGCAGACTGAGAACAGTCCTGGAGGATGCCTGCTTGAGGGCCGCCAAGCTTTTGACGATTGCCGTATGGCTGGTATTTGCCGCGAGTTCGATTCGGGCAGCCGCGCGCGATATCTATCCCTCTCCACAGCAGGCCAAAGCGGACTTGGCCGCGGCCTTGAAGACGGCTGTTCGCACACACAAACGTATCCTGCTCGACTTTGGCGGCAATTGGTGTCCCGATTGCCAGGTGCTGGACATCTACTTTCACAACGCGACGAACCTGCCTATTCTCCAGGCCAATTTCATCCTGGTTCGCATCAACATTGGGATGATGGATGCAAACGTCGATCTTGCCAGCCGTTACGGGATTCCGCTCCAGAAAGGCGTGCCCGCGCTGGCTGTCCTCAGTGACCGGGGAAGATTGCTTTACAGCCAGAAAACGGGGGAGTTTGAGAAGATGGGCAGCATGGAATCCTCGTCAGTCACCCGATTCCTGCTGCACTGGAAGCCAGTGAAGCCCGGTTGCTCAATCGTGGCTGTAACCTGTTAGGACGGCGATGCAATTCGAAATCGAAACGACCCCTGCAAACGCGATCTATAAGTTGCTCATCGGCATGGTTGCGCCGCGCCCGATTGCGCTGATCACCAGCATGGACGAGGAAGGCCGGCTCAATGCTGCTCCCTTCAGCGCCTATAACTACTTCGGCATCGATCCGCCCATCATCGGCGTGGGCATTCAGAACCGCCCAGCCGAACCTGCTACGCCCAAAGACACTGCCCGCAACATCCGGCGCACCGGCGAGTTTGTCGTCAACGTCGTCACTGAAGACATCGCGCAGAAGATGAATATCTGCGCCACCGACTTCCCGGCGGAGATGAGCGAAGTAGAACTTGCCGGCTTCACCACCGTGCCGTCGCAGCTGGTCAAGGTGCCGCGCATTGCCGAGGCCCATGCCGCCCTGGAGTGCCGCGAATACGCCACCATGGAGATCGGCAGCTCGCGCATCGTTCTGGGCCGGGTTGTCGCCATTTTTGTTGAGGATCACTACGTCGATCCCGCCGGCCCCTACATCAAGGCAGAAGAACTGCACGCCATCGGCCGCATGAACGGCCTGGGAAACTACGTGCGGACAAGGGACGCCTTCATGACCATCCCCCGCATCCCTTACGAGCAATGGAAAAAGAACCGCCAGTGAAGCCCTGCTCCTGGAAATACGTCGGGCGGGAAGCTCTGGGTGGGTACGGGCGCGTTTAGTGCGCTCGATTAACGCGAGACGGCTTCTTCTTCGGCTTCGCGGGCAGTGGCGGGGGTAGAGGACTTCTGCTGGCGCAGCTCTTTGAAGGCGCGGTAGACGAACCAGCCCATGTGCCAGCCATCGATAAATTTGAATGGCGTTTCGCCGGTCGTGTAGTGGCCGCAGGGCAACACGTGCGGCTCGAAGCGAACGCCATGGCGGCGGAAGGCATCTACTACCTGTAGCGAATATTCTTTGGGGAATGTCAGGTCGTAGTCGGCGTAAATCAGCAGGGTATTTTTGTCGGCTCCGCGCGCCTCGGCACCGGCAAACTTGGCGTAATAGTTCACGGGACTGATCGCGCCCCAGAGCTCGCGCAGCCGCTCTTGCGTAAGGCCAGCCTGCTCGACGGCCTGACGGATGTGGCGCGTGCTTTGCCCCGCCCAGACTACGTCGCCAAAAGCGGTCGAGGCGTGATTGAAGGCGTTGACGCGAATGCGCGGGTCGTGCGCGCTGGCCAGAAATGCATAGCAGGAGCCCAGGCTGGTGCCGAGTACGCCGAAGTGTTCGTAGCCCTGCTCCTCCAGCCAGTCGACGCAGCAGCGAATATCCACCACGGCCTGGCGGCAAGCCGAGAGTGTGCGGCCGATGTTGGCGCTCACGGCATAATCGGAGCGCTCCAGCTCGCTGGGGCGACGGATATCGTGGTAGGGCTTGGAGAGACGCAACGCCGAGATGCCCATGCGGTTGAAGATGTCGCAGAGGGCGTTGTGAGCGAAGCCGTCTGCGTTCCACTGGGGCAGCACCACGATGGCTTGCCTGGGCCGCGCCGGGT
>JAJZNH010000361.1 GCA_021811745.1 Acidobacteriota bacterium | reverse complement strand
CGGATTCCTTCCCACGTGGAGGCGATCTTGATGAGGATGCGCTCACGCGAGACACCCGCGCTTTCGTATTTGCGGATGATCGAGTGCGCCTGGGCGATGGTGGCTTCCCGATCATAGGAGAGCCGGGCATCGACTTCGGTGGAAACGCGGCCCGGGATAATCTGGAGAATTTTCTTACCAAAGGCTACGGCCAGGTTTTCGAAGGCCAGCTTTGTCACCTTGTCGTCGGCGGCATTTCCGCCAAGTTCCTTCTTCGCATCCAGCAGCACATCGTCCACGATTTTGCTGTACTGGGGCATCTGGGCCGCCGCAGTCAAAAGCGACGGGTTGGTTGTCGCATCCTGCGGTTTCGCCTTCTCAATCGCTTGGATGTCGCCGGTATCCGCCACGACGGTAGTCATCTCGCGGAGCTGTGCAAGCAGTGTTTTTGCCATCCATCCCCCTTCCTGAAACTATTATCTCTGATCCGGCGACTCCAGCAAAAGCTCGCGCCGCAATTCAGGATTGCCTTAACCCCAGCTTCATACTTGATTTAGATGCCGGAATGGCGAGGCCGGCTAGCCCACAACCGGGTTGGCGAGCGTGCCAATTCCTTCGACCGACACTGCAACCAGATCGCCTGGCTGCATGGGGCTTACACCCGCGGGAGTGCCCGTGGGGATCAGGTCGCCGGGCAGCAGCGTGATAGCGGCAGTGATGTAGCGAAGGAGGGCTGGGATAGCAAAGATGAAATCGGCGGTAGTGCCATGCTGCCTGAGTTCGCCGTTGAGCCGCGTCTCGACTACCAGTCCTTTGTGCGGGTCGATTTCGTCGGTCACCAGCGGTCCCACAGGACAGAAGGTGTCGAAGCCTTTGGCGCGTGACCACTGTCCATCGGTCTTCTGCAGGTCGCGAGCGGTGACGTCGTTCACGATGGTGTAGCCACGAATGTAGGGCCGAACATCTTCGTCAGGGCCAATCTTTGACGCACGCCTGCCGATCACGACAGCCAGCTCGCCCTCAAAATCCACGCGCCGGGAAATGGCGGGAATGTGGACTGGCTGGCCAGGGCCGATGACGGAGGAGGGAGCTTTCAGAAAGAGCAGGGGCTCTTTGGGGACTTCGTTGCCCAGTTCGGCGGCGTGGTCGCGGTAATTGCGTCCGATGCAGAGAATCTTTGAAGGGACGACAGGCGGCAGGAGGCTTGCTTCGGCGAGCGGCAGCGGCACGAAGGCGACGGCGCTCGAGACTGTCCAGGGGTCTTCGGGGAAGGGCGGCAGCACACGCTCAATCCACAGAACGCCCGCGCGATCCGCGACTTCGCCGTATTGTGGGCCATCCGGCGTCTGAAAGCGGCAATATCTCATGTCTTATCCTCGTTTACTTCTTCAACTCGACGACTACTTCCGAAGATCGGGCACTCTGGTTGCCATCCTGATCGACGGCGCTGACCGAGTAGGCATATCGATGGTCTGGAACAACATTGCTATCGACAAAGGATGGCGCAACGATGAGCGCCGCGCCAGAGATACGCTGGATGCCTGATCCGGCTGACAGGTCGCGGCGATAGACGATGTATCCCGCCAGATCGGTGGCGGAATCGGGTATCCAGGACAGGCTCATCGTCCGGGCCTGCTGGTCAGGCACGACGGCCAGACCAGAGGGCACGGCGGGCGGAAATACATCCCGGGCGTCGATGGTTTGGGATGGTGAAGACTGGCCGGCGATTTCCAGCGTGCGATGATCCAGGTGCACAAACAAAACCCGCTCTATCTGGTAGCGCCAGACATGATCCAGGGTGGCATGACGATCCACAGCACCGCCGGGGTCGGTCTTTGCCAGACTCACTTCCAGAGTCTGCTGTTGCGCAACCGGCGGCTGACCGGGTCGGGAGGGCGGCGGAGTGCGACTCTGGCTCACCAGCGCGCGGTGGATGCGCATGACCATGCCCGGATGCGGAGGAGCCGGCTGCCAGCGCAGCACCACACCCTCTTTGCGGGTGGCAAGGTGCAGCCCGACAACGGCAGAAGGCGCGTTTCCGGTCGCGACCCAGGCGGGGTTCGATGGACCTGCCGTTTTTCCTGCCGGGTTTTCGAGTTCGACGTAATAGCTGACGGCCTTGTGCGGGCCAGCAATGAGACTGACGGGAAGCGCGGCGGTGAACTCCGCCGGCTTATCGGGGGGGAAGTCGGCGTCGCCCGCAGTCCGGCAATTGCGCAGGTGTCCGGTGACGGAGCGATCGGCTGGATTTGGCGTGAGGCCGGAGGTCCAGCAGATGTGGGCGCGCTGCCTGCCGTGGAGCTCCACCTTGTCCGTTGTATGACTGGGCATCTTCCAGCGCAGGAGGACCTGATTGGCCACTCGGGTCGCGGTCAGGTCTTTTACCGGTTGTGGCAGCCAAAGCGAGGGAGGCTGAGGGTTGGCCGGCAATCCGCAGCCAGCCAATAAGAGGATGCATCCCGATGCGGCGACCCACGCTGCGGTCTTCATGCAGTTTCAGCGTAGCAGAGCCTGCAGGGCGGTTCGGATCTCGCGATCTTGAAATGTGAATCCGGCTCTTTCCAATTTGGCGGGGATGGCATTCTGGGATGCCAGAAGCGCTCCATCGGCCATCTCTCCAAAAGCGAGGCGCAGGGCAATTGGCGGAACGGGGAACAACGCGGGACGATGGACCGCGGCGGCGAGCGCCTGGGTGAAGCCAAAATTCGTAACAGGCTGAGGTGCGGTCACATTGAAGGCTCCCGCAAGATCGTCGCGATCCATCAGGAAGAACATAACCCGGACCACATCGCGGAGAGACGCCCAGCTCATCCACTGTTTGCCCGAGCCGAGC
>JAJZNH010000712.1 GCA_021811745.1 Acidobacteriota bacterium | reverse complement strand
GGGATCGAGTCCTTTGCGCAGCCCCATATAGCTGCCGAGCAACTGCCCCCAGACGACGTAGACAACCAGGCGCGCGAGCTCGGGCACTGGCAGAGCAAGTTCGATGGCAAGATCGGCGGAGGCGCGAATCTCCGGGCTCAGCCGGTTGGCGATGGCCATGGTGCAGGAGCCAAGGTTCTTCATCTCCAGCAGCACCGCGCTTTCTTCCGCATAGCCGCTCTCAGAGAGCAGCCCGCCTACCAGCGTCTTCTCCGAGACGATGGACTTGGGCCCATGCCGGAATTCCAGCGTATGGAAGAACTGCGCGTAGCTTGACGAAGATTCCATCACCTTCAATGAGGTTTCGGATGCGATAGGATAGAGCGCGCCCTGGGCAAGAAAAGTCACATCGTCAAAGCTGCGCTCGGCAAACTTCTCGATTTGCGGCCGCCATACGGGCAGCAGATCGGCCAGAGCGGCGGGAAGGGCATGCAGCGCATCGATGAAACGATCCTCACCCGCCAGCCGCGCCGCGAGATATTGAAGTGCCATGAGCATGGACGTGAATGAAGAGGTCATCACCGTGCTCTCTTCTTTCACCGGAAGATGGATCGTGCGGGGCGTAAGCTGGGCCAGCTCGTTACCGTCACATGTGATGCCGAGAAATTCGATACCTTTGCTCTGGAGAACTTCAGCGACCTGCAGAACCTCGGACGTATGGCCGGAGCGCGAGATCAGCACGGGAAAAATTGAGGCGTCGCGAACAGGCATTACGAGGCTGGGAAAGAGAAGGAATTCAGAAGCAGGAACGGCGCGAGCCGACAAACGGGTCAGTTCGGTGAAGGAAGCGGCCGCGCCCTGGGCGAGATAGTAGCTGGTCCCGCAGCCGATGAAGATCCACTCATGCGTGCGCGGGTCCTTGCCGCTGGTTAACGCATCAAGGCCGAGTGAGTCCAGCGCCTGCAGGCACGTCCGCCACACATCAGGCTGATTGAGGATTTCGTGAAGGGTTTTTACTCCGCGTTTCATTCTCGCTCCGTAGCGCTACGGCTGCTCCAAGTTAATGATTACCACTGATTTGCTTGTTGAAGATCGCGGGATGAATGATACTCTGAGTCGCTCACCGCAAACAAACGAAATTGTAACATAGAGAAAGATGGATATATGGAAACAAAAAAATACATCAGGAGAAGCGCTGCTCCGGCCAGTGTGATTTTATTTGCCCAATGGACTCGATCTTTGCCAGATGGTTCACAGATCCGGTTTCGGCTGCCTACTCGGTCTGCTGAATCCCCCCTTACCGGCCCCGTGCTTACGACTGGTCGCCGGAATGCATCAAAGACATGAGCACAGTGAACTTACGACGATTCCAGAACTGAAGTCCTGCGAGGTTGCTGACTCCGGGGGAGAGGGTTTTTCATGAGGATCGTTTTTGCTGCTTCCGAGTGTGTACCGTTCGTCAAGAGTGGCGGGCTGGCCGACGTGGTTGGCGCGCTGTCACGCGAACTTGTTCAGATTGGCCATGAAGTGACGGTGTATCTGCCGCTGTATGCGGCGGTGCGGCCGCACCTTGAGAACGAGTGGAAGTATGCTGTGCGCTCGCTTACCATTCCCTTCCGTTATTACAACCGTTTCGTGGGAATCGTGGATGGAGGCAACCTCGGAGGGGTCAAGTATTACTTTGTGGATTGCCCAGAACTCTTTGGCAGGCAGGAGCTTTATGGCTCAAGGGGTAACGATTATCCCGACAACGCCGAGCGCTTCGGGCTGTTTTGCCGGGCGGTTCTTGAGGCGGTCAAGCTGCTTGGCGTTCCACAGGTTTTTCACGTGCATGACTGGCAGGCGGCGCTGATTCCGGTATATCTGCGGACGGTTTATGCGGCGGATCCGGCACTGCGCGGAGCAGCGGCGGTGCTGACCATTCACAATGCCGGCTATCAGGGCAGATTTCCGTCGGCGACGATCGAGCAACTGCTGTTTCCCTGGGACATCTTCACCATGGAGCAGGTGGAGCACTATAACAGCTTCAACTTTCTCAAGGGTGGGATTGTGTATTCCGATCTGCTGACCACAGTGAGCCGGAAATATGCCATGGAGATTCAAACGTCGGAGTTCGGCGAAAGGCTGGATGGCGTGCTGCGGCAGCGAGCGGCGGACCTACGCGGGATTTTGAATGGCGTGGATTATGCAGAGTGGGATCCGGCCACGGACGTGAACCTGGCGGCGCATTACACTCCCGAAGATCCGGCGGGCAAGCGCATGTGCCGCGGGGATTTGCTCCATGCCTTCGGTCTGGAGAGCGTGGCCGGGACGATGCCGGTGATCGGCATCCTGTCGCGGTTTGTCTCGCAGAAAGGTTTCGACCTGGTGACACAGATTGCCGGGGAACTGATGCGGCGGGATGTGGCCGTAGTGGCAATGGGTACGGGCGAGCCGGTGTACGAGCAGTTCTTCCGCGATTGGGCGATTGAGAATCCGGGCAGGGTAGCGGCGCAGATTCGCCACGATGAGGCGCTGGCGCACAAGATCGAGGCCGGCGCCGATCTGCTGCTGATGCCTTCGCGCTATGAGCCTTCGGGCCTGAACCAGATCTACTCGCTTAAGTACGGGACGGTTCCGGTGGTGCACGCTACCGGCGGCTTGGACGACACCATCGAGGAATGGAACGCGGAGCGGGGTACGGGAACCGGGTTTAAATTCGGGCGCTACGATTCCGGGGATCTGCTCGCGGCGATCGACCGCGCTTTGGCGGCCTTTCAGTCCAAGGATGCGTGGCAGCGCCTGATGCGCAACGGCATGGCATGTCACTTCAGTTGGGAGCGGCCTGCACACGAGTATGAG
>JAJZNH010001008.1 GCA_021811745.1 Acidobacteriota bacterium | reverse complement strand
CGCGCGAAGCAAGACAATCGACTTCGGCTCAGATCTCCGAGTGGACCCACGATGATGTGCACCGGCGCGTGGACCAGGCCATCGCCCGGACGCACGCCACCCTCATGAGGGCTGTCGAAACATCGACCGGGATCGCCGGCGAGATGTCCCGCTTCGATGCGCCCTCGACGGAGGATGCGCAGTTGCTGCTGCGCGAGGTTCCGCGCTTTGAGATGGATACTGTTCCCATAAGGATGGGCGCCGCACGCTGGAGTTGGATGGGAAGAAGCATCGTGCGCGCCTTGGCGCACGGCAGTTTGCGGAAACACCTCGGCCTACTGCTCCCGGAAGAGTTGCACGCCTACAAGCGTTCTCTCGATCTCTGGAGCGAACAAGCCAGCCGGAAGATCGTGGCCGCTTGTTAGCTCGTACGCGGGTGCCTTCCGCGCTCAGCTTAATCGGATGCGGGGTGAAATGGGCCGCGGCGAAACACCTGAAGCAATTCAGCACGACCTTGAGATTCTGATTCATTGGAACGCCAAGAAAATTCGTAAGGAATCACATCAAAGAGCCTAAAAGGAGGCGCATTGCTGAAATACTTGTATATTGCGATCGGCGGCGCGATGGGTGCCATCGCCAGATATTGGGTCGGAGCGGAGGTTTCCAGCCGCATGGGCACGAAGTTTCCCTACGGGACCTTCGTCATCAATATCAGTGCATGTGTCATTATTGGGTTTTCCATTACCTATCTTGGAAGGCGAGTCGAGCTCAATCCGGCGTGGCGGTTTCTGATTCCCATCGGCTTTGTCGGTGCTTACAGCACGTTTTCCACCTATGAGTGGGAGACGTTCAACTCTTTGCGCGCCGGCGCGTTTCTCATTGCCGCCCTCTACGTGGTCGGCAGCCTGCTGGCAGGGCTGATCGCGGTCTGGGGCGGCTCTCTCCTGGCAGGGGTACTTTCATGAGCCAGTCCCTGCACAGCGGTGCCTTCGACGGCTCAATGCGGGCGAACAGCATAAGGGGGAAGACATGTTGAAAGCGGGCAAAGCCCTTAAGGTTTCTATCTACGTCAGCGAGGGTGTTACGCGCCACGGCGTTCCCACCTACTCAAGCATTCTCGATTTCCTGCTCTATCGCGGCGTCTCGGGCACAACAGTCTTGAAAGGCGTTGCCGGGTTTGGGGCCGATCATCACATGCACACGGCCAGCGGCGTCGAAATCTCGGACCGCATGCCCATCAAGATTCAATTCATTGAGACAGCCGAAAAGGTGCAGGAACTGCTGGGAAAGCTGGAAGACATGGTTGGCACGGGAATGATTGAAGTGCAGGAAACCACCGTAGCCAAGCCTGCGCAAGCCTCGAAGACCAGAAAAATGACGCCGCCTGCGCATCTCAAGATTGAAGGCAAGGCGCAGCTCATGCGGATCTATATCGGAGAATCGGACCGCTGGCGCGACAAGCCTCTTTACATCGCCCTCGTCGAAGCCATGCGGGCCAACGACATTGCCGGTGTTACCGTGTATCGCGGGATTCTGGGCTACGGATCGCATCGCCGCATGCACAAAGACAAGGCAATCCATCTCTCCCATGACGCTTCCATGATGCTCTCGGTAGTCGACAGCGAGGAAAAGCTCCAAGCCTTCCTTCCCATCGTCGAACAGATGGTGGAGGAGGGCTTGGTTGTGTTATCGAATGTGGACATTATCAAGTATTCGCATCGCCCGATACCGGTGGATGAAGGCGACGGGCAGAGCTCTGACTCAGGTCAACCTGCATGACGCACTGCCCGATCGGGCGCCGCGAACAGAGGCTAAGAAATGAAGGAAAAGTTTCAGGCACATATGCTGCGGATTCATTTTGGCGAAGGAGATATGTGGCGCGGAGCGCCGCTTCACAAAGCAATCCTCGCCAGGTGTCAGGAATTGGGCATGGCCGGAGCCATTGTTTATAAGGGCATCGAGGGCTATGGAGCCAGCACGCGCATCCGCCATTCCAGCCACTGGAAGTTTTCAAAAGACGCCCCGATCATGCTCAGCGTCATCGATAAGGAAGAACAGATTGCCAAGCTCATCCCGCATCTCGACGAAATGATCGAGGAGGGTCTGATCGCGATGTCACGCGTAGAAGTGATTCGCTACTCGCGGTCGGCCGAAGACCGGCGGGAGGCCACTTCAGGGAGAGAGTAATGGGCTCTGATTTGGGAATTCGCGCAAGCGTCAAAGCGGTGCAGGATCACCGCAGCCTTCCCGCCCAGACATCCGTGTATCTGAGTCGTTCCTCCCGTCTTCTGCGGCTTGCCGATCTGGCTCGTGAGCTTGCATCTGAACCGGTCGCCGACGAGGCGCGTGAGTTGGCGGCGTGGGGTACTGGCGCGGGGTGGACCCGGAAGACAGAGTGTGTCCAGCCTGCGAAGCCAATCTTACGCCGAACCACCGCTCATGCGAGGAAAAACTGGCTGGTCGGGGCGCCTGCGCACCCGACGCGCTCTCGATGAAGTCAGGCCAGAACGTGGACAGAAGAGGCGCCGCAGAGGGTGGGCGACGCAAACAACGTCCCAAGACCCCAACCGGAGAGCGAAAGCAAGCCCCAGGCCTTTGATTCTATGGTGGAGCTGAGCGGGATCGAACCGCTGACCTCCTCGTTGCGAACGAGGCGCTCTCCCAGCTGAGCTACAGCCCCACAATGAAGCTATTTTATCAGCGAGCCGCAAATCTCGAAAGGCGGACTCCTGACGGCATCGTGGAGCAGCCTCCGGAACGCCCGGCGTTACGGATCAGATCTACAACTGGTTCATGTTGGTCAGGAACTCCGCGTTGTTGCGCGCTTTTTCGAAGCGGCTGATG
>JAJZNH010001012.1 GCA_021811745.1 Acidobacteriota bacterium | reverse complement strand
GCGCGTACCAGTAGCCTTTCGCGCCCAGGGAACGCGCAACCGCAGCCAGAAACTGCCGCGCCGAAAGGATGCCCTGCGGACCAATCAGCCCTTTGATCTGAAAGAGCAGGGAATAAAACGCGGAGAAATAAATGAGAGCGAGCGCCCGCAGAAAAATCCACCGCGGAATCTGCCGGTCAGGCAGGCCGTGGCGGGAGTCGAACAACCAACGAAGGGCGTGGCCCGGGTTGCGCTCCATCATGTCGCAAACAGGATATACCGGCGCGCAGCGAGAACTGCTTCCTTCCCCACTGCTTCATTGCCAAGGCAAGGCAGACGGGGAATGCATTCACGCTTTCGCCACGGCGGCGAGCTTACTCTCAGCGCCCAGGGCTGCGTCGTCGGGAATGAAGACCTGGAAGACAGTCCCGGAGCGCGCCCCCTCGCCGGCCAGATGCCTAGCGGTGCGGCTGCGCACATGCACAATCCCATGATGCTTCATGATGATTTCGTGACTTACCCAGAGCCCCAGACCGGTTCCAGTCGCTTCCTTCGTCGTAAAGAAAGCTTCGAAGGCGCGTTCACGCACCTCCGGATCCATCCCTGTTCCCGTGTCGGCGACGGCAAACCGGACTCCCGTCTGCGCCGGATTTTTCCAGTTGCGCGAACGCCGCGCGCGCACCAGAAGACGGCCTCCGCTGTTGCTGGCGTCAATGGCGTTGCCTACCAGGTTGGCGATCACCTGACGCAGTTCACCGGCAAAACAGAAGAGGTCCATCTCCGGGTCGTAGTTCCGTTCCACCTGAATATTCTGGGAGTTCAGCCGTCCGTGATACAGGCTCAACACCGAATCGAGCAGGTCAGCCATCCTGGCGCGGGTGGGCAGCGTGGACTGGCGATAGAAGCGCAACGTCTGCTGCGTGATCTCAGAGATGCGCCGCGCCTCGTGTTCGGCCATGGTCACGTAATTCAGCGCCGGGTCCTGCAAGTCGCAATAATTGCGAAGCAGGAAGAGGAGGTTGGTGATCGCTTCAAGTGGATTGTTGATCTCGTGGGCAATCGAAGCGGCCAGACGGCCGGTGGCGGCCAGCTTCTCCGATTTGCGCAGCGCCTCTTCACCCCGCTTGCGATCGCTGGCGTCCAGAACGATGACGCCCACCCAGCGCACCTGGTGGGAAGTCGTCCGCACGGGATAAGCGCTGACCAGCCACGTCCAGCTCCGGGCGGGTCTTCCCGCGTGGCCGCTCAGTTCGAGATTGCGCTCCGGCTCCTCCTGGGCGAAGACGCGCAACACCGTATCCTCCAGGATCTTGGCCTCGGGCAGCGGCAGAAGCTCAGGCAGCGTGCGGCCAAGATGGCGGCTCAGCGGAACCCCGGTCATGCCCGCGAAGACCTGGTTCACCCGCACAAACCTGCAGCGGCGGTCAAAGAAAGCCAGACCGATGGGCGCATTGGCAAGCATCGAGTCGAGCAGAGAAAGCGTATCATTCAATCCCGCGCGTTGTTCCGCAAGGGAGGCTACCATGCGATTGAATGCCTCGATCAGGTCTCCGATCTCGTTCCCCACGTGCACCGGTAGCGGAAAGTTGCCGCTGCTCTCCGGCGAGTTCATCAGGGCGCGCGTGCCGCCATGCAGAATAGCAAGCGGCCGCGCAATCGAGCGCGCCATCAGCAGGACCAGCACAGCCGATGCCACAAGCCAAATGATGCCGAAGACTGCCGTATCGATCAGGACGGATTCCATCTGCCGGCGAGCCCTGTTGCGGTCAAACTCAACCCAGGCATAGCCGCGCAGATTCTTGTCCGCATAAAAGCTGTGAACGCCCTCCCAACGGTTGCCATCGAACTTGAAGACTCTCGGCCTCCCTTGCTGCACGAAAGGGAGCTGAGCGCGCTCGGCTGGTCCAATGGTCTTCTCGTTGGGGTATTCACTGCTGATGAAGAGCACATTTCCGTTGACATCCGTGATCTTGGCGGTCTCTATGGTAGGCGCATCGACCATCATATTCACGAATGAAGCCAGCGTGGCCGGCCGATTCTGGTTGAAAGCCTCCCTGGCTTGAATCGCCAGAAAGGTGGAATCGTACTCCAGGCTCTCCTGCGCCCGCTGGTACACCCTTTTCGCCTGCTGCCGGACCAGCAGCGCGGCAAAGAGACCGAGCGAAAGGGACTCCAGAAGAAACAAGCCCGCCAGCATTTGCCACCGGATTGTGCGGGGCCACCAGCGCATGGGCAGTAACTCGTCCTCCTGGGGGTGGGTGAAACTCAGTGTAACGGACTGCCGGCGCCCGCTTCCATTTCCGGCCTGGAAACCAGCGCCGCCGCAATCTGCCGCCCGTGGAAGCGGCCATTTTCAATAAAAATCTCGTTGGTGCGCGAGCCGGCCACGATCACGCCCGCCAGATAGATGCCGGGCACATTACTCTCCAGCGTCTCCGGGTTGCACACCGGCAACCGGTCCTCGCCCTCAAAGCGCACCCCCAATCGCTCCATGAAGGCGAAATCGGGGTGGTAGCCGGTCATGGCGAAGACAAAGTCGTTTTTAAGCGTCTCGCGGCCTGACGGCATCTCGACAACCACGGTGTCGGGGGTAATCTCGACCACCCGCGACTGGAAATATGCCTTAATCTCGCCGTTTTTGATGCGATTCTCAATGTCGGGCTTGATCCAGTACTTTACGTGCGGATGCATCCCTTCGCCGCGGTGCACCAGCGTAACCCGCGCGCCGTGCCGCCACAGCTCCAGCGCCGCGATGGCCGCCGAGTTCTTGCCGCCGATCACCGTTACGTCCAACCCAAAATACGGATGCGGATCGTTGTAATAGTGGCGCACCTTGCTCAGGCTCT
>JAJZNH010000044.1:879-2825 GCA_021811745.1 Acidobacteriota bacterium | reverse complement strand
GCGCAAAATCGACGAGGAGTTTGGTGGCAAAGTGCCCGGCACCCTGGCGGAACTCATCACCGTTCCCGGCGCGGCGCGCAAAACCGCGAACGTGGTGCTCGGCGTCTGCTTCGGCAAGGCCGAGGGGGTGGTCGTGGACACGCACGTCTTCCGCATCGCGCGGCGACTTGAGCTGTCCAAGGGCGATTCGCCGGAGAAGGTGGAGCAGGAGCTGATGCAGATTCTGCCGCGCGATCACTGGATCGCGTTTTCACACCAGATCATTCACCATGGCCGCCAGGTTTGCCTTGCCCGCAATCCCAAGTGCAACCTCTGCAACCTGGAGCCGCTCTGCCGCTCGAAGGATAAGACGTGGAGTTCGTAAACGAAAAGCGGTGTTAGCGGAGTTAGCCATGCTTCGCGCGTGCTAGCAGGATGACAAGACCTGAGTCACGGCCGCAATCAGCCCCGGAATGTCGCTCGGGCTGGCCTCTGCCGCCGGTTCCCAGCCTGCCTCGCGCAGGGTTTGGCTGGTAATCGGTCCAATGGAGACAGCCGGGACGCCCGCAATTGGAAAGCCGACCCCTGCCTGACGCGCAGCTTCCGCAAGATGCGTCACGCTGGAGGAACTGGTGAACGTAGCAGCATCGATCTTTTCCGCGAGGGCCGCGCGTAAAAGCTCCGGGCCGTTTTCAGGCATCATGTTCCGGTAAGCATCCACCACATCCACTTCGGCGCCGCCCTGCCTGAGCGCATCCGGAATGACGTCGCGGGCAACGGCCGCGCGCGCCACCAGAAACCGCCGGCCCGGAATCTGGCCGGCAAGCCCATCCATCAGGCTTTCAGCCACATACGAGGAAGGGATAAAGGCCACCTGCAGCCCTGCCTTGCGTGCAGCCGCTGCCGTGGCTTCTCCCACGGCGGCCACCTTCATCCGGGGCGGCTGGACCAATGCAATTCCCAACTCCGCAGCCCGCTGGACGAGCGCGCGAACGGTATTGGCGCTGGTGAGGATGAGCCAGTCATAGCGATCCAGATTGCGCAGAGAAGCATCGACAAGGTGGTAGCTTGCGGGCGGGCGGATTTCGATCAGAGGAACTTCGACCGGCTCGGCGCCCAGGACGCGAAGGCCGTCACTGAGTTTTCCGGCCTGGTGCGCGGCTCGGGTGACAAGCACACGACAGCCCGCTAGCGGGAGCACACTCACTGGAACGCTCCATGAAAAGACTAATTGGGAGTCTGAAGGAGAGATCCCGCCCCTGATTCTATCAGTTTGCCCGCGATCGCCCGTCCCAGTGTGGCGGGATCGGGATCGGTGCGCGCCACGCTCATGTGAACCCGGACCGCCGTGCCCGTTTCCGGATCGGCCACCACGGCGAAGACCTCGTCAACGGGCTCGATTCCACTGCCGGGAACGGCTTCCACCTCCGCGCGGCAGTGAATGCCGATAGGCACCTGGCAGCCGCCGCCAAGAGCGGCCAGAGCGGCGCGCTCAACACCGACGGCAAAGCGCGTGGCCGGATCGTCGAGGAAAGCCAGCGCGGCAATGGTAGCTGTGTCGCCCTTGCGGGTTTCGATGCCCAGCGCACCCTGACCGGCAGCCGGACAAAAATCCTTCGGACTGAGCCGCTCACGAACCCAGTCGGTTCTTCCAAGCCGGTCCAGGCCCGCCGCAGCCAGCAGAATCGCCTCGACCTGCCCCTCAGCCAGCTTGCGCAGGCGCGTGTCCACATTGCCGCGGAACTCAATGGCTTCAAGGTCCGGCCGCAGAGCCTTCAGTTGTGCTCGGCGGCGTTGGCTGCTGGTGCCTACGCGCGCTCGCGCCGGCAACGCCGCCAGATGTTCGTAGCGCGCGGAGACAAAGACGTCGCGTGGATCGACGCGCGGAGGCGTAGCCGCCAGCACAAACTGCTCAGGCAACTCCGTAGGCAAATCCTTCAATGAATGCACCGCCAGATCGACCCGGC
>JAJZNH010000044.1:0-869 GCA_021811745.1 Acidobacteriota bacterium | reverse complement strand
GCCAGCGCCTCTTCGATCTCCTTGGTAAACATCCCCTTGGAGCCCACCTGCGCGAAGGTAACTTCCTGCAACTGGTCGCCGGTGGTTTTGATGACCTCAATCTCGACGGCGTGCCCTTGGCCGCGCAGCAAGGCGGCGATGTGGTTGGCTTGCCAAAGTGCCAGTTGCGAGCCGCGGCTTCCGATACGCAGAATCATTTGCCTCCAACTGCGGTGGTTTCGCCGGCGCGCGCGTTCGTGGCTTCTTTTTTCACGGAAGCGGATGGGGCGTCGCTGGCCGCTTCGTCCGGCTTGTCTTCTTCATCCGGCTCGTTCCCGGTAGGCAGCGACCACGCTTCGCACAGCGCATCCAGGCGGGTCTCGTCGTTTTCGCGGGCGGCCTGCTTGATGGCCTGCATCGGCGGGTGGAGAAATTTGTTGACCAAGCCGCGCGTAAGCGCTTCGACGGCGGCAAGCTGCTCCGGCGTAAGCGTACCGAGGCGAGCATGGATGCGCTGCAATTCGGCCTGGCGGATCTCTTCGGCCTTGCGCTGAAGCGTCACAATGGCCGGCGCAACATTCACCGTGCGCTGGCGCTGGTGGAAGCGCTCCACCTCCGCCGCGATCAGGGCTTCCGCATCGCCGGCCTGCCGGCTGCGTTCGGCCATGTGCGCCGCCGCCACCTGTTGCAGGTCGTCGATGTCATAGACAAAGATGCCCTCCAGCTTGTTCATCGCCGGATCCACATCGCGCGGCACGGCTATGTCGATGAAAAACATCGGGCGGTTGCGGCGCCGGTGCAGAAAAGCCTGGCCATGCTCGGGTCGGAAGATGGGATGAGGCGCGCCGGTGGAGCTGATCGCAATATCGGCCTCGACGGCCGCATCATAA
>JAJZNH010000587.1 GCA_021811745.1 Acidobacteriota bacterium | reverse complement strand
GCATCATCACGTCGAGAAGGATAGCGTCTGGCTGATGTTCGGCGGCGCGGGCCAGGCCCTGTGGACCCGAACTGGCCATGACAACCTCCCACCCGGCAACAGTTTCAAGGCTAAGAGCGGCGACCTGCCGTATATCTTCTTCGTCGTCGATGATCAGAATTTTACGTGCCAAGGTTAAGTTGCCTCCAGGTTTATTGTGGGATGCCGTAGCAGCGCTGTCGATGGCTACTGTGGTTCACTTTACTGAAGGGCTACGAGTTGAGCAATGTATGGGAACAACACGCGGGACGAAGGAAATTCGTGAGCGTTGAATCGCCTGGCGGGCCTTTGAACGCAAAGCCGGCAGGATGCCGCTTGATCGTTGCAACTCAGTTGGCCATGGAAGAGCGGTACGGCGCCTCCGCCGCAGGAGCAGGGCTCGATGGGACGGAGGCATGCAAACCTGGGTCTGCGAGAAGGACAGCTTCCTCAGCGGCCGCGCGAGCGCTCGCAACCACGGAGGCAGGGTGGTAAGGAAGGAAGACTCTGAAGGTAGCGCCGCGTACCGGATTTCGCTCTGCCCAAATACGCCCGGAATGTTGCATGACAATGGTCCGGCAGATCGAGAGGCCGAGACCGCTGCCGCCTTTCTGGCGCGAGTCGGAGGCATCCACCTGCTGGAACCGGCCGAAAACCGCCTCAAGCTTGTCGGCCGGAATGCCTCGGCCATTGTCGATGACGGAGATGGTGATGCCGGCTGCATCGGGGCGCATCATGATCGAGACGGTGGAGTTGGGCGGCGAGAACTTAATGGCATTCGAAAGCAGATTGGTGAGCACCTGCAGGACGCGATCGGCGTCGGCGGAAACCTCGGCCTGGGTGGAGTCGTGGATCAGCTTGACGCCGGCCGATTCGGCCACCGGCTGCATGCCTTCGATTGCCTGATGAACGAGTTCGGCTAGCTGCACAGGACGGAAGGAGAGGGGTTCGCGGCCGCTTTGGATACGTTCCAGATCGAGGATGTCGTTGATGAGGCGGACGAGGCGGTCGGAGTTTGTGAGGGCGATGCGGAGCAGGTTTTCGGCCTTTTCGTTGACGTCGCCGAGAATGCCGGAGGTGAGCAGGCCGAGAGCGCCGCGGATGGAGGTGAGCGGCGTTCGCAACTCGTGGCTGACGGTGGAGATGAACTCGTCCTTGAGACGGTCGAGGGCGTAGCGCTGGCTGATGTCGCGGAAACTGAGCACGCAGCCGGAAAAGCTTCCCTGTTCGAAGATGGGAGTGAGGGTGTACTCAGCCGGGAAGGCGGTTCCGTCGCTGCGAAAGAGGGTATCTTCGCCGGTGGAGGACACGCGGACGCTCGAAGCGTGGCGCAATGGGCATTCGCTTCCGCATTTGCGGCCCGATGGCGCGAACCCGTGCAGAAGCTCGTGTACCGGCTTGCCGGTGAGCGCAGAGGTGGAATCGCCTAGAAGCCGCGCCGCGGCCGGGTTGGCAAAACTCACCATGCCATGCTGATCGATGCCGAAGATACCGTCAGCGACCGCATCGAGCAAAATCTGCTGCTGATGATTGAACTGACCTGGTGAAGCGGAGACAGGTGCTTCTTCGTGGCCGCCAGGCTTCGTCATCCGGGGCGCGCTCTCACCGGTTGCCGCAGTTTCCGCTAAATCCCAGCCTTTCATCTCGTAGCCGGGAAGGAAAGTAGAAGGATGCGCCAGAAGCCGCTCCGTAATCGGGGAACTTGAGGTGGTGCGGGCCTTATCCATCCGGCCGGCCAGCATGGCCGCACCGTCCCAGGGGTGGGGATCGTCGCGGATCTCGTTGTTCGCTTCGGGCGCGGGAAGAACAGGAGTGAACATGAGGAGGGCAAGGATGGCTGCTGCAAATGTAGCGGTGATCATCAACAGGGAATCCGCGCGGGGGCCTTCCGTGAGGCGGGCCGCAACTGCGCATGCAGCCAGGGCCAGGGTCACACTCACCAGGACCAGCCAGATTTTGGAACTGCTGCTGAGCGTCTCTGGCGGGGACGGTGCGCTTTCTGTGATCCCGCGCCGGTCGAAGCCCTTCCCCATGATCCCCCCGTTGTTCGAATGCGGCCTGTTTTCGGACAAGCAAACAGACCTTCCCCTCATCTGACTCGCAGGTAGTATACGGGTTTGACCCGATAGTGCCTACGCAAATCGGTGACCAGTGTAGCCAAGCCATAAACCAAAGTCACTTTTGGGATGCACGGAGGGGAGTATATCTCTTGAATTTGTATGAAGATCGAGGGGTTAGAATGCCACAGCCGCACGCCCGGAAGTTACGTCTCTGCCTGTCAGTCGCCGCTTGGGGGACCGGTTTGGGCGCCCGATGCGGTCGTGGCGATGCGGGGCATTTTCTGAAGCAGCGTGGTGAGCGTCAGGGTCATGAGCACGACCGCAGGAGCGGCGATAAGCAGCCATGCAAGGATGGCTTGACTGGCGAGGACGCCCACGTGGCCCAGAAACGCCAAGGGTGATCGCAGCAGAACTGCGGCGGTTACGGCAGGGCGGGAAGCAAAAGGGAAGAGCCATCCTCCGAGACGCACAAACGGGACAATCAGCGCTACCTGGAAGGGCATGGCAGCATAGTTCGCTGCCTGGATGGCGGGCAGATTGAGGCGGAGGGCAATGGCCAGGGCGGTGCAAATAATGGTGGGCACCCCGACGACGGGGATACAGCCGATCGCGAACCCGAGGGAAAGCGTCAGGGCGAGCTGGCGTGGCGAGATCCCCTGCCGCAGCCATCGGGCGACAGATCGCTTGATTGCATTGGAATCCCACAGTGTCATCTTTTTCCACGGTATCCGCAGCGCAGGGCTCCGAAGA
>JAJZNH010000035.1 GCA_021811745.1 Acidobacteriota bacterium | reverse complement strand
CACGCCGCATTTGGTATTGCGGAAGCGCCGGAGGTCGAATTCGGCGAGGACTTCTTCGATGCGCTGGCGGAGCGCGGGCACTGCGTACAGCATGCCGAAGATGCGGAGATTTTGCGCAACGGTGAGATTGCCGGGCAGGGGCGCGTAGACGGCGGCGAAGTTGGTGCGTTCGAGGGCCGGGCGGCGATGGCGAGCAAGATTGCGGCCGTCGATGGCGATGGAGCCGGAGGTGGGTTCGAGGACGCCGAGGACCATGTTGATGGTGGTGGTCTTTCCGGCGCCGTTGGGGCCGAGGAGGCCGAGGATCTCGTGCGGGGCGATCTGAAAAGAGACGCCATCGACGGCGAGGGCCGAGTCGTACTGCTTGCACAGGCTGGAGACGGCGAGGATGGGGCCGGCGGCGGCTGCGGGCGCGGAGTGGGGGCCGGAACTCATCTGCTGTAGTGTGGCACCGGGCTGGCGTGCAGGCAAACGGCGGCTACGGCGCAGTCTCCAGGAACTCCCAGGAGACGGAGGCCTCGGCGCCGAGGCCCTGAGCGAGGCGGACGGCGGCGTCTTCGACCTGCTCCATCAGGCCGGTGAGGTAGTCGCGCGAGCCGGAGATGGCGGCGATGCCGAGGGTGGCCGACTGCCAGGTGACGGCCTCGTCCATTTCGGCAATGGAGATGTTGAAGGCGTGGGCGAGCTTGTCCTTCAGGCTGCGGACCACCTGGCGGCGGTCCTTGAGGGAGTGGGCGTGTTCGATGCGGAGCTCGATGGTCATGGCGGCTACGGGCACGGAGTTATGGTAAACCGGGCACTACGGAAGCGAGATTTACGCGGCGCTGCTCGGGTTTGATGTCGCGGTCTGCTGACCCACAGCGGCCCACGATGGGGCATGCCAAATTGCCGTCAGAGATTGGCAGAGAATCGCTAAGTAAGGATTTAGCGGGGTTTTGGCGGTTGGTTGGGTCTTGTTCGAACTGAGCAGCCACCAGGCGGGGACTGTTTCGTTCAAATCGTAACCGCCATCATGCATCAACTGAAAACTGACGCGAATGCACTGGCCGAATACTTTTCTCAGCATGGCATTCTGCGCCGCACGCGAGCCGGCAAAGAGAGCCAGGCCTATTCCAGGACTAAGTAGTTCAGCTGTCAGTATCGACCCGGAACCAGCGGTCATGAGACCGGTCTGCAAAGCAGCCATTCGATAGGCCTCATGCTCCAGAATTGCGGCAATTTCAAAGGAGAGCAAGGCTGCGATCCGAGGATCCGTTTTCAGGCGCTGAATAGCCTTGTAGCCTACGAGGACCGTGCCATCCGGAAGCGGAACTGCCGCTTCCGACATGATGCCTCCGACGACGATAAAGCGAAAGTGGAGTTTGGAGGAGGATGAGTTCGGCAGACTTTTCTGATAACCCGGAACGAGCTTTTCGCCAATTAGGGTGACACGGGCCTGCATCGGGGGATCTTTCCATTCAGGAATCTTTTTGAGACGCGGGCCAATGATCGCAGCGCTCGCGCCACTCTGTGCCTGGTCTTTCGAGACCTTGGATGGATCCACCTTGCTGAATTTTTCGTTTTTCCATTTCTCCTCAGGCGTGAATACATTCGGTCGAATTCTCACCTTGCTGGCCACCAGCATACCGTCCGGCCGCAGTTTGGCCTTGTAGTCAATCCAGACATTTGCCTGTATGTCCGCGAGCCGGTGGAGAGGGCTTTCGAATCTCACGGAAGTCGTTGGTCCGATCAGTAGCCAGTAGCCGTCGGCGCGCACCAGCAAACCCTTCGCGGTGCGACGCGGTGGTGCGTCCACCACCGCGGACCCGGAGACGTCACTGAGCGAGGACGGGACAATCTGGATGGTCGTCGCATCCACGGTCGCGCGTTTGCGGTACAAGCGCCCGTAGATATTCATTTTCTCGCCCGGGAAGGCTGCCGGTTTCGGACAACCCTGTTCGTAGATGTGAGTTACGGCGTTCCCACTGTTCGTATTCAGGCCGCAAACGACGCGAACCCCATTGACATAGAAGATGTGCGCGGAGGTCACCTGCGTGACAAAGCCGATCAATGCAGGTGGTTTGTCGGTTTCCTGAGCTGAAATACACAGGGCAGAAAGAAGAAGGCAGGCCGCAACCAAAGTCGAACGAAACATGGGCGCCAGTATAGCGGTGGCCCGGAGATCGTGCCAAGATGTTTCGATCCGGAGTTGTCCCGCGATACAGTGGTGCGAATTGAACACTTGCAAAACACAAGTAGACTTTGCTAGTTTGTGGGACGTGGCTGGAAGTCCCCAGAAGCAGCATCGTTCCGGCTGCCCGGTGAGCATTTCGCTTGAGATTTTCGGCGATCGATGGTCGCTGCTGATCGTGCGCGATCTGATGGTGCGTGGATTTCGCACATTCTATGACTTCGAGCATTCGGGGGAAGGCATTGCGACGAACATTCTGGCTGACCGGCTGCGGCGATTGAGGCGGGCGGGGATTATTGAAACGGAGCCGGATCCGGAAGACGGCAGGCGGGTAAATTACCGGCTGACGCGGAAGGGAATCGACCTGGCGCCGGTGCTGCTGGAGTTACTGATCTGGGGCGCGGAGCATGAAAAGACCGGGGCGCCGTGCGAGGTGATCGCGGAGATGGCGAAGAACCGCGAGGCTGTGCTGAAGGAGACGCGGCGGCGGTGGGAGCAAAGGGATCCGACGCCGCTGCTGCCGTGGTTGAGCGGGCGAGAAGTACCGGATTAGAGTCGAAGCGAAACTGGGAGAGGGCCGATGGAGTGGAAACGATGCGGGGCGATCGCGGCGCTGGTCATCGCGACTGGCGCGGGCCTGCAGGCGCAGGCTCAAAAC
>JAJZNH010000638.1 GCA_021811745.1 Acidobacteriota bacterium | reverse complement strand
AGTTGCTTTTGAAGGATCGCTCGCCATGACGCGCCGCCGCTGGATTGCTGAACATTGGGATGAAGCCACCGCCACGATCGTGGGTGCGCAGGCGCAACATCTGGCGCAGGTGTTGCGCGCTCAGCCCGGCATGGAGGCCGACGTAGTCGCGGGCGGCCACGTCTTTCATGCCGAGGTGGCCGCGATTGCCCTCAACGGAGAAGCGAGCCAGGTCCGCTTCAACCTGATTGCCGAGGTCGAAGCCGAACCCGCGTTACCAGTAACATTAGTCATGGCCGTTTTTAAATTCGATCGCATGGAATGGGCAATCGAGAAAGCTACAGAGCTTGGAGTTGCCGAGGTGGCCCCGGTGATCGCGCGGCGCACGGAGAAGCACTTGGCGCAAGCCGCGGCAAAGCGTGCAGAGCGATGGCGCCGCATCGCGCGCGAGGCCGCGCAGCAGTCGCGCCGATCCGATGTTCCTCGCATTCAGGACCCGGTGCCGCTGGCTACGCGCGTCCGTGCCGCGGCTTCGGCTACGCGCATCGTGCTTGCCGAACAGGAGCGCACCATTACGCTGTGCTCCTTAATGGACGAAGCGGTAAAGGCGGCCGGAGACGAAATGCCCACGATAGAGATCGCTGTCGGCCCCGAAGGCGGATGGGCTCCGGCGGAAGAAGCGTTGTTCGACGCCAATGGCTGGCGTGCCGCCTCGTTGGGTCCGCGCATCTTGCGGGCGGAGACCGCCGCCATCTCCGCCCTTGCAGTTGTCGCTTCCTGCCTGGAGTGAGGGCGCGGGCACAAAGGCAGCGTTTGCGTGAGACGGCCGCGGATCATGAAGAGCCTTTGGTGGGGCCGGTCGGAATTGATGGCTTCTCAACTATCGTCAAAAAGAGGGAGCACAGACGCTCTAAAGGGAGAGACCTCTCATGAAAGGTATGGTAATCCGAGGGAGCGCAGGCTGCGCCTTGTTCGTTCTCCTGTTCGGCTGCTCGTCTGCCAATAAGCCTACCAGCGAAAACTTCATCAAGGCTCTGAATGCCTACTACCTGGACCACGATGACTGCCTCTTTCCGCAAGGCGAGAGGTTTCCTTATGAAATCGCGCTCGGAGCCAATTCCACACAAGACGAAAAACAGATGGACGCGCTGACGGATGCCGGTTTGTTGACCCGGGTGAAAGATCTCACGATTCACGTGGAGAGGTATTCGTTGAACGCTCCAGGGAAGCGATTCGCACCGCGATTCTGCTATGGCCATCGCGAGGTCAAGGGTATCGTCAGCTTTACTCCTCCGGCGCCACGCCATGGCTTCACGGAGACGATCGTGACGTATCAATACATGATGCGGGATGTTCCGGTGTGGGCGAAGTCAGATGCATTGATGGCGGCATTCCCTGAGCTGGGAAAATCTCTGAGCGCGTCGCCTTCGGATCAAGCGACGCTGGCGACCGTCGGGGCCGGCTGGCACGTTCCCGAGTAGGTAATTCCCGGTACAAATCCTGTGCCGCGGAGATACCCAGAGGGTACGATGCCGCACCTAACCGGCTCTATGGTGTTGTGCTTCAGATTGTTAGGGGTGTATGGTGGGCGCTGCAGGATTCGAACCTGCGACTTCCACCGTGTGAAGGTGGCACTCTACCGCTGAGTTAAGCGCCCCGGCAAGGCCTGAAACAGCCGCGCCAGCGGTGCATCCTGTAGGTTAGAGTAACACCAGCAGGGCTTTACGGCCAAACCGGGGGGCCGATCCCTGGAACGGCCTCAGTTCCTGAATCCGACGATGCGCTTGAGAGCCAGACCGACGCGAAAGGGGGACGAAAATCCACCCAGGGGTGAGCTGCCGCTCCGGCAGGACACCGGTCCCAGCGACGCAGAACTGGGAGCTTCCGGCCTTGCGGACGCGGATTGCGAGCGAAACGATGCACTGGATACGCAACCTTTCGACGGGGGCCGGGTTGAAGAAGGTATGGCGACCATGGTCCTGGACAATCCGGCCCTGGGAGCGGGTTCGGTTAACCGGCCGGGCTTGAGACAGGGGCCGCAGCCAGGTATGGATGCCGCAGGTGACGCGGCTACGATGCTGCGAGTGGCCGCGGGCGACGAGTCGGCGTTCAATTTCCTGGTAGCAAAGTATCACCGGCCGATAGTTCATTTTCTGTTCCGGATGGTGCACAACCAGGGGATCGCAGAAGAATTGGCGCAGGAGGTGTTTCTCCGCGTCTATCGTTCCAGAGAAAGCTACCGGGCGGAAGCGAAGTTCACGACCTGGCTTTACCGGATTGCCACAAACCTGGGAGTGAATTACGCACGCGATACCCGGCGCGAGCGTGGAGCACAGACTCTTTATCTGGACGCTCCGGATGAAGAAACCGGGACGCTCCCGGATGTAGCCGACGAAGCTCCGACGGTAGAACAGAGCTTGTTGCGCGAGGAGCGCATGGCCGCGATACGCAAGCACGTAATGGAGCTGCCCGAACGGCAGCGCATGGCGGTGCTGATGCACAAGTATCAAGGACTGGATTACCGGCAGATCGGAGAGGTGCTCAAGCTCAGCGAGTCGGCGACCAAGTCGCTGCTCTTCCGCGCCTACCAGACGCTGCGGGACAGATTGAAGGATTTTGTGTAAGCAGGATGAAGCCGGATTGCACCGGCAGGGAATGGGGGTACCAATGAGACTGAGAAAGAACAAGTGCGTTGGAATGGAATCGAAGCTGGCCGAACTGCTGCTCGATCCGGGTTCGGCGCCTGCCAAGGTTCAGACACACGTTGCAGAGTGCGATCGTTGCCGGAATGAGTTGGCGGAGTTGAAGAGCACCATGGCGTTGCTGGATGCCTGGGAGGCTCCGGCGCCAAAC
>JAJZNH010000448.1 GCA_021811745.1 Acidobacteriota bacterium | reverse complement strand
CTGCTCCCGGCCCCAGCTTGAGCACCAGCAGTGAAAGGGTGATCCAGCGCACCATCCGGCCGCAAAAAACCGCGAACAGAAACGGGCCTATCCGCATCTCGAAGACACCTGCTGCAAAAACAAAGACTTTCCAGGGCGTTGGCGGCGGCAAAATTGAAGGAATCATCATCGCCAGGAATTCCTGGCGCGCGAAGCGGTCCCGCATCCGCTCGAAACGCTCACGGTTAATGCGTTTCAGCAGGAAGAGTTCGCCTCCGGCCCGGCCCACCCCGTAAGGCACAAGTCCGCCGATTGCAGAGCCGGCAGCCGCCAGCAGGCAGATCAGCCAAAAGCGGCTCTTATCGGCCCAAACATAAGCGGCCAGAACAACATCCATGGGCACGGGAATGCTGGAGGAATCCAGCAGCGCAACCCCGGCCACGCCCCAAATGCCGTATTTGGAGAGCGCCGGGAGAAGCACCAGCTTCCATTCGGCCAGAATCTGCGCAAAAAAGTGTTTCAAACAGGGTTCCTTTCCCGCTTCCCATCCGTCCACATGTGTAAAGATTCATTGTACGGGCCGCGGCATCTTCCACGGATTGAGGTGCATTCAACCATTCCGAGCGCGCAGCTCTGGCCTTAGAATCCACTGGGATGAGAGAATAAATAATTGGAAAGGATCTGGAACGGAGCCGGGGAAAGCGGACGCCCAGAGACGCTCCTCTAGGAACGAATGCCTATCAGTGAAGCGCCAGCCACTGTGAAGAAGCTCAAGGGGCCGGCCGAGACCAGCCATTGGCTCGGCATTGCCGAAGCAGAGGTTCCTGCCTCTGAGGCGGAGGCGCGCGAACACGAAGCAGGCCCTCAAGTCGTCCGCAACTCGCGCTGGGTCGATTACGACACCCACGAACTGCTACAGATGATCAGCGAGCTCGAAGACGAGCGGCGCTGGGCACGGCTGCGCGAAGGGATCTGGATCGCGATCCTCATCCACCTGGCTCTGCTCTCCGCGGTCACCTGGATTCCCAGATACGTCTTCAGGCAGCCAAAGGTCATTGATCCCTTTGATGTCATCAAGGCGCGCAAGGATCTTACCTACCTGGACATGCCGCCAGATGCGCTGAAGGAGATTCAGCCCAAAATCGCCAGGAAGCCTGTTCCTGAAAAGCTGCCGCCGATCGACAAGAAGACCTTGGAAGCGCTGAACAAGCCCACGCCGGAGCCAGTTGCGCCGCCACCTCCGCCGCCTGAAGAGAAGGCTCCGGAGGCGAAGCCTCAACCCACGCAGCCCATTCCGCCCGTTCAGAAATCACCGGTTGAGGCGCCGCGCCCGGCGGCCGTTCCGGCCCGGCCAAATTTTTCCATGGCCATGCAAAATCCCGAGTCTCAGTTGCGTGAAGCCATGAGAAACGCAGCTCGTAATCCAAACCCGGGAAGCATGGGAAGTTCCGGCGATCTTGGTCAGAGCGTGATGACGCTCCATCCCGGCGCCGGTTCCGGTGGCGTGCAGATCCTGTCAGATACTCAGGGCGTGGACTTCACCTCCTGGCTGGAACGCTGGCACTGGGAGACGGAGCGCACCTGGGATCCACTGATTCCTGACGAGGTTAACCCGCCGATCAACAAATCCGGCATGGTCGCGATTGAGTTCAAGGTGCTGCCCAACGGACGGCTGATGGACGGGAGTGTGCACCTGGTAGGCCGCTCCGGCGACACCGGGTTGGACCGTGCGGCATGGGGCGCGTTGACGGGATCGAGTTATCCGCCCCTCCCCAGAGCCTTCCATGGGCCGTACCTGGAACTGCGGGCATACTTCCTCTACAACATGCAGCCGCCTCAGTAGCGAGCGCCCGGAAGATCCGGAGTCAGGCACGCAGCGGGTAATATGACCGCCGCTCTGGCTCTGGACGCGTCTATACCGCGCGCGAAGCCGCTGAACCGCCTGGGTTGCGCCGGTCCGCACCCTGACGTCCCGACAATGCTCCAAACGGGCCAGGGGCTTTACAGGCTGCTGAAAAACTCGAAGCGAGCAAGGTCTTGTGTCAACGAGTTTTTCAGCTCGCCGCGGCGAGTCAAATAGCGCCCTTTCAAAACGACATTCGCCTTCATTTGCTCGTTCATGCGATTGCCCTGCCGCTTCCCGGCTCATGCCCGCATATCCGGCACGATATGATGGAACAGAGCGCGTAACGACTATTCAAGGGATGCAGGATGATCAAACCGCCAAAGTTACCCGATTTCTCGCAATATCTGAGGCGAGAACCGGTGATGTTGGCAGTATTGTCGGGATTGGCGATCATCCTGATTCTCGCCGTTAGCGGTCTCTCCCGCATCTTTTATGCACAGCAGGACGCTCTCGCGACCCGGTGGTCTTCCCGTGGCACCGCGGACCTGAACGCCGGGAATTATCGCGCCGCCGTGACCGAGTTTCGCGCCGCGCTGCGTTACGCGCGGGGCGATTATGCCTATCAGCTCAGTCTCGCCCAGGCGCTCGTCGGCTTGAAGCGCACCGATGAGGCGCACGCCTACCTGATCAACCTCTGGGGCCGGCAGCCGGAAAATGCCCTGGCCAATCTCGAACTGGCCCGCATTGCGGCTTCAAAGGGAGAAACCGCCCAGGCCCTCCGCTACTACCACAACGCGATCTATGCAACCTGGCCGGATAATCAGGAAACGGAAAGCAGGCGCGCACGCCTGGAGCTGATTCATTACCTGCTTGGAATCAACGCCGAAACGCAGGCACAAGCCCAGCTCATCGCTCTTGAAGCCACCATAGGCGATAACCCATCGCAACAAGCGCAGCTCGGCAGGCTCTTTCTTGTCGCACATGACGAAAATCATGCGCTTGAGGCC
>JAJZNH010000009.1 GCA_021811745.1 Acidobacteriota bacterium | reverse complement strand
AAGATCCGGAAGATTCGCGCACACTCCAAAATGCTGGTTGCCATGGGCGACTGCGCCGTCACCGGCAATGTGCCCTCGATGCGCAATCCCATCGGGCCGGAGGCGATCCTCGACCGCGCCTTTATCCAGAACGCCACTGCGCAGCCGCAGATTCCCTGCGTCGTGGTGCCCAAGCTGCTCAACGTGGTGCGTCCCATTCACGAGTTTGTCAAGGTGGACGTCTTTCTACCCGGCTGTCCACCTTCGGCTGAGACTTTTCACACCGCGCTCACGGCGCTGGTCAACGGCGGGCCGCTGGACATCGCGGCTCTCACCCGCTTTGGGGCCTGACGAGCGCGGACGCCAGCGTCCGCACCCGTCCATGAGATTCGGAGTCATTCTGTATGAGCCAGACCATCACCATCGATCCCGTAACCCGCCTCGAAGGACACGGCAAGATCACCATCCACCTCAACAGCCAGGGCGAGGTCGAGAATGCGCACTTCCACGTTACCCAGGTGCGCGGCTTCGAGCGCTTCTGTGAAGGCCGGCCGTACTATGAGATGCCCGGCCTGATGGCGCGCATCTGCGGCATCTGCCCGGTCTCGCACCTGATCGCCTCGGCCAAAGCCTGCGAAGCCGTCATGTCCGTGCGCATTCCCCACACAGCCGCGCAGTTGCGCCGCATGCTGAACCTGGCCCAGATGGTGCAATCGCATGCGTTGAGCTTCTTTTATCTCTCGTCGCCCGACCTTCTTCTGGGCATGGATGCCGATCCCGCGTCGCGTCACCTCTTCGGCGTTGTAGCCGCGAAACCCGAGTTGGGCCGCGCCGGTGTGGCGCTGCGCCGCTTTGGGCAGTCGATCATCGAATTGCTCGCGGAAAAGCGCATCCATCCCGGCTGGGTTGTGCCGGGTGGCGTCACGGAGCCCCTCCCCGCCGCCAAGCGCGACGAGATCCTCGCCATGCTTCCCGCCGCTTACAATAACGTGAAGCTGGCGCTGGACGCCTATAAGCAGATTGCCGGCCAATTCAAGGAAGAGATCGAGGTCTTCGCCAACTTCCCGTCGCTCTATATGAGCCTCATCAACGAGGATGAGTCCATCGAATTCACCGATGGCGAGGTGCGGCTTATCGACGCCGACGGCCACGTGCTCGACGATGGCATCACCGTCAACACGTTCACTGAGGTAATCGGTGAAGCCGTTGAACCGTACAGCTATACCAAATTCGCCTACTACAAGCCGCTCGGCTATCCTCAGGGCAGCTACCGAGTGGGCCCGCTGGCACGCCTCAACATTGTCAAAAGCATGGGGACTCCGCTGGCGGAAAAGGAACTCGCCGAGTTCAAGCAGTTGGCTACTGGCCCGGTGCAGGGCTCTTTCCACTACCACCATGCGCGTCTCGTCGAGATTCTCTACGGCATCGAGAAGATCGAGCAGATCCTCAACGATCCGCTGATCCTCGACAAGCACGTGCGCGCCACCGCCGGCGTGAACCGGCTGGAAGGCGCGGGCTATGCCGAAGCGCCGCGCGGCACGCTCATGCACAACTACAAAGTGGACGAGAACGGCAAGATGCTGTGGGCCAACCTCATCATCGCCACCGGCCAGAACAACAACGCCATGAACAAAGGCGTGCTCCAGGTGGCGCAGCACTACGTCAGGGACGGCAAGTTTACCGAGGGCATTCTGAACCGCGTCGAGGCGGTTGTGCGCACCTTCGATCCGTGCCTCAGTTGCTCCTCGCACGCTCTCGGGCAGATGCCGCTGGCACTCTCGCTGGTCTCCGCAAGCGGCGAAGTTGTGGATAAGGTAGTCCGCGGCTAGCAAACCGATCGCCGGGTGCCGGGTGCCCCAGGTTCCGCTTTTGGGGCCTGGGAACGATATGAATCCATTTCTCCCGAACTGCGATAGAACGATGCAAGGCGCACAAATCCGCTGCCTCATCCTCGCCTGCGGAAACAGCCTTCGCGGCGACGACGGCGCCGGTCCCTGGCTTGCCACATGGGCTGAAAACTGCTTCCGCGCCGAGCCTGCCGTGCGCGTTCTCGCGCGCCAACAGTGGACCCCGGAGCTAGCTGAAGAGATCGCCCATGCCGAGTCGGTCCTCTTCGTTGATTGCGCCGTCAACGTGCACCCGGGAAAGCTTCAACTGGTCGCAGTAACTCCGCCCGCAAACGCTCCCGCTCTCTCTGCCCATCACCTGGGCCCGGCGGAATTGCTGGACCTCAGCCGCTCGCTCTACGATTCCCTGCCCCGCAGTGCGCTGCTGCTCACCATCGGCGCGGGCTCACTGGAATTGAGCGAGCAATTCAGCGATGCCGTGCAAGCCGCGCTGCCCGCAGCCTGCAGGCTCGTGGAAGAAGCCGTCGGAAGGCTGCTCGCCGGAGCCGCGCCCGCCGATCCACCTCATTGCGCATAGCCCGTCAGCTTCAGCACGTACGCATAACTTCCCGGCAGATGCGCAGGTAGCGACACCTGCAGATTGCCGCCTGTGCTCCTTGCAACCAGCCGTTGCGAATCGCCCAGCAAAGTTACAGCCGCGCCCGGCCGCGCCGCAACGCCCTCAATCGTCACCGTCCGCGCCTTTGGTGTTCCCAGGATGGTTGCGTAGACGTTTGCGCCTTTACGCGTAAATCGCAAGTCGTCGCCCTCGGCGCTCTTGCCCACCGCGCGCACCCACGGAGTGGTGTCATAGATTGCCTCGCCGTTCTGCTTGAGCCACGCGCCCAGCGCCCGCAGCCGCTCCATCTGCACCGGCGGAATGGTCCCGTCGTCCTCCGGTCCCACGTCCAGCAGCAGGTTGCCGTTCTTGCTCACAATGTCCACGAGTAGCGCGACCAGATCGCCGG
>JAJZNH010000656.1 GCA_021811745.1 Acidobacteriota bacterium | reverse complement strand
GCCGGGATAGATCGACTGCGGCCCATCGGAAAGCGCCGCTTCCGGCTGATGATGCACCTCGACCACAATCCCGTCGGCGCCCCCGGCAATCGCGGCCCGCGCCATCGGCAGCACGCTGTCGCGCCGCCCCGTCCCGTGGCTGGGGTCCACCAGGATGGGCAGGTGGCTGACTCGTTGCAGCGCGGGAATGATGCTCAGATCGAGTGTGTTGCGCGCGTGGTCTGAGAAGGTGCGCACGCCCCGCTCACAGAGAATTACCTCGTAGTTGCCTTCGCTCATAATGTACTCGGCAGCCATCAAAAACTCTTCCAGCGTGGCGCTCATGCCGCGCTTGAGCAGCACCGGCTTGCGCAGCAGTCCCGCGCGCTTCAGCAGCGAAAAATTCTGCATGTTGCGGGCGCCGATCTGGATGACGTCGGCCCACTCGGCCACCCGCTCCAGGCTCTCGCTGTCCAGCGCCTCGGTCACGATGCGCAGGCCGAAGCGCTCGCGAATCTCCGCCATGATCCGCAGCGCCTCGATCCCGAGGCCCTGAAAGGCATACGGAGAGGTGCGCGGCTTATAAGCCCCGCCGCGGAAAAACTGGGCGCCGGCGGCGGCCACCTGCTCGGCGATGGCGAAGGCCTGTTCGCGGCTCTCGATGGAGCACGGGCCGGCAATCACCGCCAGTCCATTGCCGCCAATGACGGCGTCGGTGCCGGCAAAGCGGATGACGGTGTCTTCTTCCTTCACATCCCGGCTGGCCAGCTTGTACGGCTTGGAGACGCGGATGACTTCAGCCACGCCGGGCAGCGCCTCCAGGTTACCGCGGTCCACTTCGCCCTGGTTGCCGGTAATGCCCACGGCGGTGCGCTGTGCCCCCGGCAGCGGATGCGCACGGAAGCCCAATCGTTCAATATGGTCGCAGACTGCCTGAATTTCTTCCGGCGTCGCGTGCGCCTTCATGACAACCAGCATGGCCTTCCCTCAAGCCCTCAGTCTACAGCAGCCCCGCGGCAGGTGTACTACGGCGAGGCCCCGTCACGCGGCACGCGGAAATGGCGCGATCCTGGGCCGCTTGCGCCGCGATGCATGCCACAGGTCGTACTGTTGCTGCAGGTCGAGCCACAAGCCCGGCTCGGTTCCCAGGGCATCCGAGAGGCGCAGCGCCATCGCGGCCGTAAATGAAGCGCGCCCGTTCAGCAGGCGCGAGAGCGTCGAGCGTGCCACGCGCAGCCGCTTAGCAGCCTCACCCACCGGCATGGAACCGAGACATTCGCGAAGAATCTCGCCCGGGTGCGCCGGGTTGTACATCATCCGATCCATGGTCTCCTCCGTGCGTCAGTGATAATCCCTGTAGTCCACGAGAACGGCGTTCTCATTTTCGAAAGTGAAGGTCAAGCGCCAATTCGCATTCACCTTGGTCGACCAATGACCCGCCAGGTCTCCCTTCAATGGATGGAGGTCCCACCCAAGCACATTCATCCGAGTGGCTTCCTTTGCCGTGTTCAAGACCGTAAGCTGACGGCGGAGCTTTACGGCGTGGGCTGGTTGGATGCCTGCCTTGCTCCCCGTGTAGAAGAACTCCTCCAGTCCAGCGTGTCGAAACGTCCGGATCATTCATGTAATGTAGCGCGTAGCGCCTCGCGCGTCAATATGTGCAGGTTGATGTAGCCGGACCAGGGCCGAAGCTCCCTATGCCTTAAAGATGAGCCCTGGGCTACGCGAATTCATGGATGACTAAGCCCCGCAACCTGAGCCAAGCGGATGCAGTTCAAGTCCGCGTGCTCCGACGATCCAAAATCATTCGCTTACAGCAGCATTCGGATGCATCTCTGAATTTGCCGAGGAATTCATCGACGGTGCGCTGTTCGCTGCAGGTCTGGCCTTTCGTTTGTGGTTCGCCTTCGCGACCCGTTTGCGCGCCTCCTCGGCCTTTTCCCCTTCAACCACATCTCGTTTCAGTACTTCCTGTAATAACACGGTCTTAATCTGGTCTAAGTCGAGCTTGGCGTTGGGTGACATGGTCTTTAACTGTCTTCGCAACAGCTTGAGGACAGGATCGCTAAGCAGCACTGCTGCAAGCGAGAATCGGCTGAGGGCCTGACGTTGCACATCAAATTCTTCAAGAGCAGACTTGTTCCAACCCTCTTTCGCGAGCAGGTAAAGCTTCTCTATGTCCTCATCTCTTTTTGGATTGAGGGCGAGCATATCAAAATCCAGAATCAATTCCTGGTCAACCGGCTTGCCAAAGATGACCCGATAGACCTGCCACCTGACAGAGTTTGTGAGGGTGACCCACTCGATCCCCGAATTAGCGCAATAGTCAACGGCCTGGCGCGTATGAGCGTCCTTCAGTTCCATTCCAACAGCCTTGACCTCAATCAGCGATTGGACTTTGCCGTCCGACTTCATCGCGAGGTCACAATGCGTTCCACGAATGTTCAATTCGGAAGTCACTTCGGAATACTTGTCGTATCCGAAGACGTCTGACAGCATATCGGTAACGATGATTACGGTGTCTGACTCGTTTACATCGCGCGATTTTGCGGATTGAACGATCCTTTGAAATTCCTTGAGTCCCGCTCGGAGTCTATCTGCAACGCGGGAGGGTACTGGTGACATGATTTGGCATTGTACCAGATGCAGGTGTAAAGCCTCAAAAGAGTTACAGTTCACCTTTGGGTACGGCACGGCGAAATGCCACGCCTCTCCCTATCCCCAGCTCAGAACGCGAATAGCTTTACGCCTTCGCCAGCACCGTATTTCCCAGCTTCTCCGCCATCATCTCGTGCGCGTGCGCGAGGAACTCATTGAGCGGCAGTTTGCCCGCGTCCACATCGGCCAGGATCGCCTTCTGCG
>JAJZNH010000468.1 GCA_021811745.1 Acidobacteriota bacterium | reverse complement strand
GGTCGGGAAGCCCATCGCCACTGGTGTCCAGCGACTCAGTGAACGCCATGGCCCGCACCACGTGCGGCCACATCGACGCCAGATACTCCCGATCGCCCGTCCACAGGTAATCGCGATAAACCATCATCACAAACTGCGGATTCATATCCACGCGCGCAAAGCCGTGATCCACGCGGTCCAGGTCGCCGGCAAAGTTGTGCGGCACCTGCCCCAGCTCGTTCTGGAACTGGATGATCCGCTGCATCTGCGAGAGCTTCAGCTCCGGAAACAGCGCAACGATGGAATAGCTCCCCTGATAATCGACGTCCGTCGTCGAAAGTCCGCAGCAGCCCAGCCCCTCCCACACGGCATAGCCGCCGTCCTTCGTCCACCATGTGTTGGTCACCAGGGTCGAGAGCTGGCTCGACCACACAAACGCCAGCGCATCGCCGAGGGTCGTATCCGTCAGCGTGCGCGCAAAGGCCTCGGTTGCGCTGCGGTGCTTGGAATAGTTGGTGCAAAGGAAACGGTTCACGTCGGCGGCATCGCTGAACCAGTTGTTGTACATATGCCCAATATCGCGGCCGTCCCTGGCCAGATGATGAGGAAAGAACCAGCTCATCGTGAAGCGAATCTCCGCCTTCTGCCGCGGCGCCAGCTTCACCGTGGAAGCCAGCGCGCCGGTTCCCCAGGTCAGGCGCCGGGGGCCGCTGTCTTCGGCCAGATTGTTATAAACCTCCTTGAGCAGCTCGCGGTCTGCGTCCGTGCCACCATTCGGATTGGCCGCGTGCGCATCGGCAAAGATCCGCGCCAGCAGCGCGTCCGCGCTCAGCTCCTTGATCTTCTGCGCCACCTGGGCGGCGGAGAACGCATCGATGGCATCCGGCGAAAGCACTCCGATGCCCGGGTCGGTGCTTCCTTTCGTGTTCGGCAGCCGCCCGCTGCTCTGGAACCCGGCCAGAACATCGACGGTCATGGAATGAATGCGTTGCGTTCGCCAGTGGCATTCGCCGGGCAGCATGTACTGGCGAAACGTGCCGCTGATATAGGAATGATCGCCGCCGGTGACCGAAAAGCACATGCTGCCGATCCCCGACGGGAAATCCGTCTGCGCGGCAGTCTCCAGCAACAGCCTGGTTACATCGCGGTCCTGCGAGATTGTGTTGGTCAGCTTGCGATCCGCCAGCGCGGAGGCCAGCGGATTATCCAGAAATCCCGCCAGCGACACCTCGACCGCTTCATCGGAGATATTTTCCAGCGAATAAACCACATGGAAGCCCGGCGTACCGGATTCGCGCGCGTTGCCCGGGAAGAACGGCGCGAAAGCCTGCGCCGAGACGCGAACTGGCAGCGTGGGATCGTTGTAACGCAGCCCCGTCATCGGGAACCATGTGAAGTAGTCGATGGATTCCACATCCTGCGCGAAGGGCAGCGAGTAAAGATCATTCTCATCGGAGCGCAGATAAAGCCGCCGCACCTCGGGCGTTCCGCCGGAAACTTTGCGCGCGCGCAGCAGAAAGCGCAGATACTCCGGTCCCGGCGGCGGAGGCGCCGTGGTCGAACGCACATTCTGTCCCCACGGCCCCGCATTGAAGATCTGCCACTCGTAGAAGCAGCCGTCAGCGCGAATCTCGACAAAACCCGTTCCGATTCCTCCCATCGCCGCGCCGGAACCCATCGGCATGGAGGCCGGAATCGTCACCGGCACATGGGGTGTGTGCGGGCCGAACGCCGTGCTGCGCGTGCCTTCCTGCCCCTGGCCGCCGCCGTTGCGATACACGGAAACCTGGTAAGGCGCGGCAAAGACGCCGGGAGAAGCAACAGCCGCGCTACCCGCGGCTGCAACTGTCGTCAAAAACTTGCGGCGAGAAAGAGTCACTGAACACTCCGATAAGAAAGAAATCCGTCTTCCATCGCACTGGAACGAACCGCACGCAACGGCCCAATTATAAGCGCCGCCCTCTGCCGGGTTCTGGCTTCGTACTGTACGCAGTGCCCCTCCCGCGGAACGCAGTCTGGCAGTAATCTGTCCGTGCAATGGGTTGAAACAGGCGCAATTCGCCCACGTATTTGCGGTGAAGGAGTATGGCCCCAACAGCGGCTGCCTGCTTGAAAAAGATTGCGCCCTGCCGAAGCTCGATTTATCGTTATCTCTTCATTGAATTCAGAGGTACAAAATGCATCCAAAGCCTTTGGCTGCCGCTCTTCTCATCGCCTTCACAGCCAGCGCCTCCGCGCAAAAGGCGCCGGCGCGCCCCCAAATCACCGGCATCTCGCACCTGGCGATCTACACCTCAGACCCGGCCGCCACTGACCACTATTACCGGGTGATCGTGGGAGCGGTAAGACTGCCTGATCCCGAGAATCCCAAGGGTGTACGCTATGCTGTCAGCTCGACGCAATTCATTGAGGTGCTCCCGCTTCCGGCCGGCGCCGGCATCGATCGCCTCGACCACACCGCCTGGAACACGACCAGCGCCGATGGGATGCGCCGCTATCTCGCCGCCAGGGGGTGGAAAGTTCCCGCGAGCGTGCATGATGGCTCCGACGGCAGCCGCTGGTTTACCGTCAGCGACCCGGAGGGCAACAAGGTGCAGTTCGTCCAGCCCGGTTCGGAGCACGTCCCGGCTCCAATGGCGATCGGCCATCACATCATCCACATCGGATTCCTGGTCCGCAGCCGCGCCACCGAGGACACCTTCTACCGCGCCCTTCTCGGTTTTCGTCCCTACTGGTACGGAGGCATGAAAGAAGGCGAAGTGGATTGGGTCAGCCAGCAGGCGCCCAACGGCCACGACTGGCTGGAGTACATGCTGCGGCCCACCGCCGCCGGAGCAAGCGCACGGCCCCTCACCCGCAGGTCG
>JAJZNH010000444.1 GCA_021811745.1 Acidobacteriota bacterium | reverse complement strand
CGACTTCAGAGGTTGCGGAAAAAGTGCAAAATGGAAGGCGAATTCGCCGGGAGAAATTTGGCAGGGGCTAAAACTCTTGCTCATTCCGCGGCAATTACGGCACGACTGAAGTCATGCCCTGACACAAAGCACTTGTCTCAACGAGCTTTCCCGCAGCCCCTTCAGTCGTTTCTCCATGGGGCTGCGGCCCACCCGAGGGGAGAAAAACCGGCGGGTTTTCGACTGTGCCGTACCCAGCTCAATCATCCATGAGGGCTTTAGCCCTGAGGAAACCTGGTCGAAGGAAGAAACAAACCAATGAAGCTGATCCGGACCAAAGGACGGGGCGCGAAACCTGCAGGAGAGATCCTGGCTGCCCTTGAGCGGCGCGGAGGCGCGGCGCTTGACACTGTGCTGCCCGCCGTCAAGCGCATCGTGGCCGACGTGCGCAAGCGCGGCGGCCGTGCGCTCTTGCGTTATGCATCGCAGTTCGACGGCCTGCCCGGCGCAGACACATTGCGCGTGACACAAGAAGAGATGGCCGCGGCGTGGGAAGCGCTCGATCCCTCGCTGCAGGATGCCTTATCGACCGCCGCCGCGCAGATTCGCGGTTTTGCCCAACGGCAACTGCCCGCTTCATGGAGCACCTCGCCGCTCGATGGGCTCACGACGGGCCAGCTTGTGCGCCCACTGGGCTCGGTAGGTTGCTTCGTTCCCAGCGGCCGGCATCCGCTGCCTTCCACGCTGCTGATGACGGCCATCCCCGCGCAGGTAGCGGGCGTTCAGCGCATCGTCGTGGTCTCGCCCAAGCCGGCGCCGGAAACGCTTGCCGCCGCGCGCCTGCTCGGCATCACCGAGTTCTACCGCCTGGGCGGCGCGCACGCCGTAGCCGCGCTGGCTTACGGATCCGCCAGCATTGCGCGCGTCGACAAGATCGTAGGCCCGGGCAATCTCTATGTCACCGCGGCCAAGCGGCTCGTTGCCTTTGACTGCGCCATCGACATGCTCGCCGGTCCCACTGAAATTGTGGTCACCAGCGATCGCGGCAACCCGGCTGAAATCGCCAGTGATCTGGTAGCACAAGCAGAGCACGATCCCGAGGCGCTGGCCATCTTTGTTACCACGCGCGTGGAACTGTCAAAAGAAGTGATCGCAGAGACCAGGCTGCGCAGCCGCACCAACGCGGTTGCGCGCCAGGCGCTCGATCGCAACGGCCTCGCAATCGTCGCCGCCAGCAAGGACGAGGCACGGCAGATTACGAATCGTCTCGCGCCCGAGCACCTGACCGTCGACGCGGCAAGCGATCTCGATTGGGTTCAGAGCGCAGGCTCGGTGTTTGTAGGCCGCTGGTCCGCGCAGCCCATGGGAGATTACATCTCCGGCCCTAATCACACGCTGCCTACCGGCGGCATGGCGCGCGTGCGCGGTGGGCTCAGCGTGAATGACTTCGTCAAGCTCATCACCGTGCAGGAATATTCACCGCAGGGGTTGCGCGCGCTGGGACTGCATGCCGCGCTGCTCGCCGAGGCTGAAGGGCTCACCGGCCACGCCGAGGCCATTCGCACCCGCCTGCGCAAAACCCCACGCACACGCTCATTGAAAAGGAGGCCTCGTGGCTGAAGCCATCACCCTGCGTTATCCCGCGCCGCGCGCCCGCGTCGAGGCAATGCTGGAGTATCATCCTCCGCTTGGCTCTCGCGATGCGCTGCGCCTGGACTTTAATGAAAACACGCTGGCCTGCTCGCCCAAAGTGCGCGAGACACTGGCGCGCATCTCCGCCGGCGACCTGACGCGCTATCCCGAGCGCGAGCCTGTAGAGGCCATCGTCGCCGCTCATCTGAGCCTGCAGGCCGAACAGGTAGCCCTGACCAACGGCGTGGACGAAGCCATTCATGTGCTCTTCGAAACCTTCCTTGAAGCAGGCAACGAGTTGCTGCTGCCCGTGCCCACGTACACCATGTATCAGGTGTATGCCTCCGCGACAGACGCGCGTATGGTCACGGTGCAGGCCGCGGATGACCTGCAGTTTCCCTTTGAGCGTTTGTCCAAGGCTATCTCGCCGCGCACCAAGATCATCGCCATCGCCAACCCCAACAGCCCATCCGGCTCCGTGGCCACGCGTGGGCAACTCGTAGAGATTGCCCAGCGCGCGCCGCATGCAGTGCTGCTGGTGGATGAAGCATACTTTCATTTCCACGGCGAAACCGTGATGGATCTGGTGGGCGCTATTCCGAACCTGATTGTGGCGCGCACTTTTTCGAAGGCGTATGGTCTCGCCGGATTGCGCCTCGGGCTTCTCGCCGGACCTGCCGGGCTGATGCGCTGGATACGGCGCGTGCTTTCGCCATACAGCGTGAACTCGCTCGCCTTAGCCTGTCTGCCGCCCGCTCTTGAAGACACAGCCTATCTCGATTGGTATGTGACTGAAGTGCTTACTGCGCGCAGGGAGTTCGAAGCAGCGCTCGATGCCGCCGCAGTGCGCCGCTGGCCCAGCCGCGCGAACTTCATCCTTGCTGACATTGGCGCGAAGCATGCGGAGTTTGTACGGCTGATGCGCGCCCGCGGCGTGCTGGTGCGCGACCGCTCCAGCGATCCGGGCTGCGATGGGCGCGTGCGCATCACCATAGGAACCAGAGAACAAATGAAGCAGGCGATCGCCGCCTTGAATGAAACACTGGCCGTGCTGCGGTCAGGAAACGAGGCGCAATGACGACAAAGAAAAGCAACACAAAATCAGGAGCCGGTGCCCGAAGGCCCGCTTCTGGGACCTGGGAAAGCGCCGCAGCCGCGCGTATGGCGAGCTTCGAGCGCAACACCACTGAAACGCGCATCGCCATCAAGCTCACAATCGAAGGCAAAGGACAGTAC
>JAJZNH010000746.1 GCA_021811745.1 Acidobacteriota bacterium | reverse complement strand
TCTGATCCCTGCTTTACTCCACATTCTGAATCTGTTCGCGTGTCTTTTCGATCTCCGCCTTCATCGCCAGCCCCAGCTCGGTGACGCGCGTGCCTTTGCCGCCGACGCCGCTTGTCTTCGAGAGCAGGGTATTGGCTTCGCGGTTCATCTCCTGAAGGAGAAAATCCAGCTTTTTGCCGACCTCTCCACCAGCGGCCAGCAGTTCGCGGAAGTGCGCGATATGCGTGGTCATGCGCTCCAGTTCCTCTGAAATGTCGCTGCGGTCAACCAACACGGCAACCTCTTCGAGCATTCTCTGGCGGTTGAACTCAGTGCCGGCAGCGGCTGCCAGGCGCTGGCTGAGCCTCTCCTGGTAACGCTGCTCGACCTCGGGGCGCAGCTCAGCCACGCCCGCTGTGGCTTCGGCCAGCCGGTCGAGTGTGCCCAGAAGAATCTCCTTGAGAGATTCGCCCTCGCGCGCCCTCATCGCCTTCAGCTCTTCGAGCAGCGGCGCCATGTTCTGCTGTACGCTGCCGGCCAGGGCGGCCAATTCCTCGTCGCCGCGATTGTCGGCCTGCAAGGCGCCAGGCAGGCGGAGGATCGCATTCAGGTCCGGCTGGCCCGCGAGACTGTGCTCTTCGCGCGCGGCGGCAAAGGCGGCCACGAAGCCCGACACCAGATCGCGATTGTAGCCCGCCCGCTGTTGTGCGGAGCGGTCGATGGAAAGAACCACATCGACGTGGCCACGTACCAGGCGGTCTTTGAGTATCTTGCGCAGCTCCATCTCGAGCGCGTCGAGCCCCGGCGGAAGACGGAACTGCAGATCGAGAAAGCGGTGATTGACGCTCTTGAGTGTGAGCGTATAGCTGAGTTGATCGCTCAGGCGAACCTGAACTCGCGCAAAGCCGGTCATCGAATAAATCGGCATTCTTGCTACTCCTGTTTTCCGGTGGCGAGGACCGGCTCGGCCGGCGGCGAACCGGGCCAGTGCGGCTCGGGTGCATCCATGAACTGCAGTTGATGGAGCCGGTGGTAGGTGGGTGAGGCAGTCAAGAGCTCTTCATGGGAACCGATGGCCGTGATGTGTCCGCCTTCGAGGACGGCGATGCGATTGGCGCGGCGAATGGTCGAGAGCCGGTGGGCAATCACCAGCACGGTGCGGCCTTCCATCAGGTTGGCCAGCGCGGCCTGCACCAGCGCTTCGCTTTCGGCGTCGAGCGCCGAGGTGGCTTCGTCCAGAATCAGGATCGGTGAGTCTTTCAGGATGGCGCGCGCAATGGCCATGCGCTGGCGCTCGCCGCCGGAGAGGCGGAAGCCTTTTTCGCCGATGACCGTCTCGTAGCCCTGCGGCATGCGCATGATGAAGTCGTGGGCCAGGGCATTGCGCGCCGCTTGTTCCACCAGCGCATGCTTCACATCCGGCTGGCCGTAGGCGATGTTATTGCGCACCGTGTCATTGAACAGGATGGTCTCCTGCGTTACCTGGGCCACTTGGCGGCGCAGCGAAGCCAGCGTCAGATTGCGGATGTCCTGGCCGTCAACCAGAATGCGCCCCGAGGTTACGTCGAAGAAGCGCGGAATGAGATTCACCAGCGTAGACTTGCCGGCGCCGCTAGGGCCCACCAGGGCCAGCACTTCGCCGGCGCGCACTTCAAGATCCACGTTATGCAGGATCTGGTGCTCGTCTTCTTCGGTGCTATAGAAAAAGCCTACATCTTCAAACCGGATGGACTGCTTGAAGGTCTTCAAGGTGACTGCGTGGGAGCGCTCCTTTACGTCGTCTTCGGCATCGAAGAAGGTGAATACGGACGAGGAAGCGCCCATCGCCTGCTGAAAACTGTTGTAGAAGTAGGCAAACCTGCGCACCGGATCGTAGAGCTTGAAGAGCAGGATGATGAATGTCGCAAAGATACCCATCGTCATGCGATGGTCCATAATCTCATTGCGCCCGATGAGCAGCATCAGTGCAATGGCAATGGCGCCGATCGTATCCATCAACGGCGAGCTGAGCGACTGAATGCGCACGCTGCGCAGATTGGCGCGCAGCAGCCGGCGCGCCGCTTCCTTGAAGCGCAGAATCTCCCAAAGCTCCGTATTGAACGCCTTCACGATGCGATTGCCCGTGACGGTTTCGTGAAGGATGTTCTGGATCTCCGCGAGCTTATCCTGGCCGGTACGCGTGCGCGTGCGGACCTCCCTGCCGATCTTGCGCGCCGAAGTCGCGACCACCGGAATGAAAAGCAGCAGCGCCCAGCTCAGATTGCCACCGAAATGGATCACCAGAACCAAGCCCACAATAAACGTGAAAAACTGCTGCAAAAACTGGCCAGTAACTGTGCTGAGCGCTATTTGCACGCGATCCACGTCGTTGATGAGCGTGGAAAGAATGGTTCCGGTGGGGTGCTTGTGAAAGAAGCTCGCAGAGCGGCGAAGGGTGACTTCATAGAGATCGTTGCGCAGATCGGTGATGGTGCCGAAGCCGGCAAAGTTCACCAGATAGGTTCCCCCATAGGAAAAGAGGCCCTTCACCAGCGTCGCAAGAATCAAGGCCACGGCCACAACGTCCCAGGCGTTGTGTATGTGCAGGAAATGAGGAATGATGCTCCGTAAGTCGAAATGCCAGCGGGCGGTGCCGAGAAGAATTGGGCCCTCGGGCGCGGATGGATTTAGGACCTTGTCGAAGATGGGCTCAAGCAGCACGACTCTGAAGTTATCGAGCAATCCCGCTGCGGCCAGGAACACCACACTGATGAGCCAGGGCACGGTGTAGGAAAGCCCATAACGCAGGAGTCGAAAGAAGTTCTTCATGCCACGCGGCCTGCCTCGCTCGCCATGCACGCGGCGAAGACTTGCCTGCTTACCCCAAGCCT
>JAJZNH010000346.1 GCA_021811745.1 Acidobacteriota bacterium | reverse complement strand
ATGAATCGGCGATGCGCCCGGTTGCCTTCACCATGAGCGTGCTGGCGGTGCTGGTGGCCATCACCACCGTGCTGGGCCACCGCGCGCACACGGATGCTGTGCTCAACCAGAACAAGGCCACGGATCAGTGGAACTACTACCAGGCACACAAGATTCGCGCCAGCGACACAGCGCTGGCCGCCAATCTGCTCAGCGTGATGAATCCGGCCGACAAGGGGGCCGCTAACAAGATTGCAAAATCCTATGCGGCTCACGAGGCCAAATGGGCAGGCGATCTGAAGGACGAGCAACAGAAGGCCGAAGCGTTTGAAGTCAAGGTCGAACAGGCCGAGGCGCGCGCGGGCCGCTTCGATCTGGCCGAGGCGCTGCTGGAGATCGGCCTCGTCGTCACGTCGGTCACTCTGCTGACGCGCAGCCCGGTCTATTGGTATTTCGGGATGTTCTTTTCATTTGGCGGCATTGTTTCAGCGGTGTCGGCTCTGCTGCTCAGGTAGCGCGAACCTGGAATTCGGTTTTGGAAGTCTCCCCGGACCGCGTGATATGCTGATTTTTAGCGGGATTTCGATGCAGACGCACAGCGACAAAGGGATGCTGCTGGTGCCAGCCACAAAGCGCTGGTCGCGGTTGCGCGCGCGCTGCATCTGCCCCCGGCGGCATCTCCGCGTGCTGCCCACCCGCACCCGACCTAGTCTCTTCGGCGGAGATTAGCACCGGTCCGCCGAAGACCCTCTCCTGCGTTTTTCTCGCCCGCCGGGCGAGCGGAACTGGATGATCCCAACTGCCGGGATCCGCGGCCGCGCCGCATGGATTCAATGCTTTTGAGCGGCCGCACAACCGAATCTGCCGAGGAGATTGCACCATGAACAAGCAAGAGATGCACGCGCAATACGGACCCAGGTTAGTGTGTTCCCTGCCCGGACCAAAGGCACGGGCGGCCGTCGAGGCCGACCACCGGCTGATCTCGCCCTCTTATACCCGCTCCTATCCACTGGTGGCCAGGCGCGGCCGCGGGATCCGCGTGGAGGACGTGGACGGCAACGAGTTTCTCGATTTTGCCGCAGGCATCGCCGTGACTTCCACCGGCCACTGCCATCCCGAGGTTGTAGCCGCCATTCAAAAGCAGGCCACCGAACTGCTGCATATCTCCGGAACCGACTTTTACAATGAGCCCCTTACCGATCTGGCCGAACGGCTCTCGGCGGTAGCGCCGATGCCCGGCCCGCACCGGTTTTTCTATGGCAACTCCGGCGCTGAAGCCATCGAATGCGCGCTGAAGCTGGCCCGCTATCACACGGGGCGGCAGCATGTGATTTCGTTCCTCGGCGCCTTCCACGGCCGCACCATGGGCGCCCTGTCGCTTACCGGCTCCAAGCCCCAGCAGAAGCGCCGCTTCTCGCCGCTGGTTCCCGGCGTAACACATGTGCGCTATCCCTACGTCTATCGCGGCTGCACGGGCGGAGCGCAGGATGCGGAAGCCTTCAGTCTGGGCTGTGCGCGCTACATCGAAGAGAAGCTCTTCAAGACCATTTTGCCACCCGAAGAGGTGGCTGCTATCTTCATCGAGCCTATCCAGGGCGAAGGCGGCTATGTGGTCGCGCCTGATAACTTCATGCGCGAGTTGCGCGCCATCTGCGACCGGCACGGCATCCTGCTGGTGGTCGATGAGGTACAGAGCGGCTGCGGGCGTACCGGCAAGTGGTGGGCCGTCGAACACTCCGGCGTGGAGCCCGACATCGTGTGCATCGCCAAGGGCATCGCCAGCGGCATGCCGCTGGGCATTTGCATGAGCCGCGCGGAGATCATGGATTGGGTGCCCGGCTCGCATGCTTCCACCTTTGGCGGCAACCCGGTGTCGATCGCCGCGGCGCTGGCCACCATGGACATCATCGAGCGCGAAGCCAAGGACAACGCCGGGCGCATCGGCGAATTGATGTTGAAGCGCCTGCAGGGATGGAAGCAAACCCATCCGCTGGTGGGCGACGTGCGCGGACGCGGCCTGATGATCGGCATTGAGCTTGTAAAGGACAAGGCCACCCGCGAGCCGGCCACGGAACTGCGCAATCGCGTCGAGACGCTGGCCTTCGAGCGTGGACTCATGGTGCTGGGCTGCGGCGAAACGACCATACGCCTCGCGCCTCCGCTTGTCCTCAATGAGTACGAGGCAACGGTGGCTCTCGACATCCTGGAAGATGCGCTGTTTCATGTTGAGAAAGAGCACGAGCAGGCCGCCAAGCTTGAAGTCACGAACGCCTGAACCGGAACGCCGGGGCGCGACGAAGTTGCGCCCTGTTTGCGCCGTTCGCTGATCCGGGCGAGAATGGTGCTTCATGAAATGGCTCGCCCGGATGCGCATTGAATGCCTGGAGCGGACGGTGACCGGCCTTGACCGGCTGGCACAGTCCGCCAACCCCGCCCATCGCGGCATGACAGGCGGCCGCGCGCTGGGACTGCCGGCGCATCTGACCATTGGAATCGAAGGCGAAGACGCCGCCTACTTTCATCTGCGCCGCAAGGGATATGTCGTCGTGGCACGGCGCTGGTCGTCGGGAAACCTTCAGGGCGATCTCGACCTGATTGCCTGGCAGGGGCCGATGCTGTGCTTCATTGAAGTGAAAACGCGCACGGCGCATGACGCCACCCCCGCCGAGGCAGCCGTGGACTCCAACAAGCGCAACATCCTGCGCAGGCTGGCCCGCCAGTACGTGCGCCAGCTACCGCAGCAGACCGCTCCGCCGGTGCGATTCGACGTGATCAGTGTGTATCTGGTGCCAGGCAAGGAAAAGGAGTTTGTCCACTTCGAGGGCGCCTTCGACTGGAGCGAACAGCGGCGGGAGTTCGATTAAAGCGAC
>JAJZNH010000998.1 GCA_021811745.1 Acidobacteriota bacterium | reverse complement strand
GTCGCTCCGGGGACGCATCCCTGCGACTTCGCGCTCTCGCCGGACGGGAAGACCTTGTACGTGGCGCTCTCGAATCGCGATGCCGTGGCGGCCTTGAATGTGGGAGGCGGGCAGTTCTCCGTAAAGGGATACTTCGATACGCGGCTCCCGGGGCAGAGCTACTTTGGCGCCGAGCCGGTAGCGCTGGCGTTGAACGCGAAAGGCAGCCGCCTGTACGTGGCAAACATGGCCACCAATGCCGTTGCGGTGATGAACACTCGGAATTTGACGGCGCGAGCCATCGAAAAGGGCATGATAGAACCCACCGGCTTCATCCCCACTCAGTGGATGCCGATGTCGATGACTTTTGCCGGCGGCAAGCTGTATGTAGCCACCGCCAAGGGAAAAGGAACCGGGCCGAACAACTTTCCTCAGCGTCAGGTAGAGGGCGAACGCGCGAGCCATGGCTCAAAGTCCACCTACATCGCAACGCTGCTCTATGGCTCGCTGGCGACAATCGACGAAGCTGACATCGCGCCCAATCTCTCCCGCTGGACATCGGTGGTGCTCGAATCGAACCGCATGAAGGCGGCAGCGCAGAAGATCACGTTTGACGGCGGCAGCCATGACCGCATCAAGCACGTGATTTACATCATCAAGGAGAACCGCACCTACGACCAGATCATGGGCGACCTGGAGAAGGACGGCAAGCCGGTCGGCAACGGCGATCCCGGCCTGACCATGTACGGCGAGCGGATTACTCCCAATGAGCATAAGCTGGCGCTGCAGTTTGGTGTGCTCGATAACTTCTTCGACTCGGGCGAAGTATCAGGTGACGGGCACGTGTGGTCCACGGCGGCCATCGGCACCGATTACCTGGAGAAGACATGGGAGCAGGGGTATCGCGGCAACCAGCGTACCTACGACTACGAGGGTGTCGTCGCCGACGGCTATCCCCTGCTGCAGAAGATTCCCGACGTCAATCAACCGGCGAGCGGCTACCTGTGGGGAGATCTGGCCCGGCACGGGAAGACTTATTACCACTTCGCCGAGTTCATCTCATCCACCTTCTGCGACGCGAAGAGCACCTCAAACCCGCAACTGGGACCGATGCTCGAAGGCCCCAAGTGCGCGCAGAAGGCAATTCAGCCGGGCGAGCCAATTCCCGCGGTGTGGGGCGGCGGCATCAACAAGTGGTCCTGGCCGATTCCGCGCCTGGCTGGCAATACCGCGACCAAGCCTGAACTGGTGGGACACTTCGCACCGGAATCGCCCGACTTCAACCTGATGATTCCCGACCAGATTCGCGTCGATATCTTCCTGCGCCACCTCAAGGCCTGGGTCGCGGACAAGGAGCGCGGCAAAGACACCATGCCGGACTTCATCCTGCTGCGGCTGCCCGACGACCACACCGCGGGAACCCGGCCCGGATCGCCTACGCCGCAGGCTTCAGTCGCCGATAACGATCTGGCGGTAGGCCGCGCCGTAGACGCGATCTCCCATTCGCCCTTCTGGAATGACACGGCGTTCTTCATCCTGGAGGATGACGCACAAAACGGCGCAGACCATGTGGACGCGCACCGCAGTGTTGCGCTTGTCATCAGCAAATATTCGCCGCGCGGCCCCAACGGCATGCCCTTTGTCGATAGCCACTTCTACTCGACGGTAAGCGTAGTCCACACTATGGAGACGCTGCTCGGCCTGCCGCCCATGAACAACAACGATGCCTTCAGTCCGCTGATCTCTTCGCTGTTCACCGGGCCGGGCGATCAACCGCCGTTCACGGCCGACTACTCCAACCGCGACAATGGCCTCATTTATACGGCAAACACCAGAAACGCCGTGGGCGCGAAAGAGAGCATGAAGATGGATTTCAGCCACGCCGACCGCGCCCCGGCTGAAAAGCTGAACGTGATCCTGTGGAAAGACGCCATGGGCAACAAGCCCGTGCCGGCCATGCTGAAGACGCATGGTAAGAAGCCTGTCAAGGATGACGACGATTAAGGGAGCGACACTGGTTCACACCTGAAGCCCAGCGGACGAAAGCGCAATCCGGCCTGTGTTCATCCCTCGTAAACGCACACGCCGCAAGGTGATAAGATGGCGGACGGCGTTCGCGCCATGCGCAGGAGTGACTCATGATCCGGTTCGACCGAAAGTGGAATTCATACGGCTTCACCCGCCTGCCAATTGCCGGCTTGATATGTCTTGCCGCGGCAATCCAGGCCCAGCAAGCTCCCAGAGTCACCATCGACTGGGGCAACACCACGGCCATTTCCAGATCGACCCCTACGCTGCAGGTGGTAGTCAATCCGCCGCTGCGGCCCGGGCAGCCGCTGGGAGCCGCGGCCTACAAGGCGCTGAAAGATCTGGGAGCGGACTACGTGCGCTATGTGCCGTGGCTTCCCTACCCCAGGCTCGCTGTCGCGGAGTTGGAGCCGCCCACGCCCCAGAAGACATCCTGGGACTTCAGCCTCATCGATCCCATGACCAAAGAGTTCTTTGCCGCAACGGAAGGCCATCAGACGGTGATGAACTTCAGCACCATCCCTGTGTGGCTGTTCAAGACCGGCAAGCCCGTAGCCTATCCAGCCGATCCCAATCAGGTGGACTGGCATTACACGCAGGGCACCGAACTGCGCGATCCCAGCGGCAGGCAGTTGGGCGACTACTACGCGCGGCTGGTGAGCTGGTACGTGGACGGCGGCTTCACTGATGAAAACGGCGTGCGCCACACCTCCGGTTACCACTACAAGCTGCCGATCTGGGAGGTCTTCAACGAGGTTGACTTCGAGCACCACACGACCCCGGAGCAGTACACGGCGCGCTACGACGTCGTGGTGAGCGCGATTCACAAGGTCTCTCCACAAA
>JAJZNH010000427.1 GCA_021811745.1 Acidobacteriota bacterium | reverse complement strand
TTTGCATACCCTCGCCGCGTAGGCCAGACGCCGCGGAATTACCGCTTACGGCGTAGCGCTCGGCGTGGCATTCAATGTCGCTCCTATTGTCGTGCTGGTGCTCAAAGGTAATACGGGACGTCCGGACAGTGCGGTGCACGGATTGCACTCCCTGGCGGGATGGATCGCCTTCAACGCCTCGGCCTACAGCACCGTGCGCGCCTGCCGGTGCAGCCGATGGCTGAACCGCACGCGTAGCGCAAGCCAATCGGTCCCGGGTATCAACCCGATCGCCATCTATCCATCTGGCGCCCTTCTTCGTGATGCTGAAGGCCGGAATGCTCTCACGCGGCATTTCAGGGCGATTTGAGACTTGGTACGGGCTGTGGCTACTCGTGGGAGGCGGCGCGCTCACCGCCTGCTGGCCGCGTCCCGGCAGGCGCGACAGCTGTTTCAACTGCCGGGGTATCGGCATGCGGTAGCTGCGCTCACGTTCACCCTTTCGGCTGGCCGCATTTTCCTCTTGTCGCACGACATGCCGGCCGTGCTCGCAGCGATGTCGGCTCCAGCGCTCGCTCTGCGGCTCGCCAGCCGCGCGCGCACTGGCATCGTCCTTCTTCAAGTGGCCTGGGAGCCGGCCTACCGAACGTGCCTCATGCGCCCCGGCTGGTGACGGAGGATTTCACTGCGGTACGCTTTCGGTCACTCGGCTGGATTCCGCCGCTGCTCACTGCGGCCGTCTATAGCGTGATCCATTTCGCTCGCTGGCTCCCCGCCATTGGGGCCGGGACCCTCTTCTACCGCATTTTCCCTATCCGCGGCCAGCGGAAGGCTGAGGCGACAACGGCGTACGTCACCGCGAGCCTGCTCCTGGTAGGTACCGGCCTGCCAGGGCATCAATGGCAACTGCGGTGAGAGACACGCTCACCATGAATATTTGACATAGTCAAACCTCCTTAGCCAGCTGTTTGCATTTACCCACAGGCAGGCTATGATGCAAGTTGCGCGGTGTCCGGGAAATGGATCACCCGACAATCGTAATTGGAGCTGGAGTAAAAAAAACCAGATGCGCAAGTTCCTTCGCATTCCGGCCCGCTCGCTCTCGGATACGACCGTGGTGCACGCGAACACCTCTGCGCCGCCGCCGCTGACTCGGCGGGCGGTCGCTTGCGCACGGCGTGCACGGAAATGACCAACCCACGCTCCGCTGCGGCGCAGGCCCGCGCATGAGTTGCAGCGTACCTCAGGCCCTCGAAGCGCTGGCCTGTGCTCCAGTATGCTTGCGGATTTCAGGGCCGCACAAGTTCCCTCACCCACAGTGACCGGCACAGTCAGCGTTTGCATCCCGACCTACCGGCGCAACGAACGCCTTCGCGCTTTGCTTGCGGATCTCGCGCACCAGCAACGCCTGCCGGACCAGATTGTCGTCGTGGACAACGATGCGGCCGGTGGCGCTCGAGCCATCGTAGAGGAATTCCGGCTCTCGGCAAACGGCTTGCGGCTGGATTACGATATCGAGTCCCAGCCGAACATTGCGCTGACACGTAACCGCACCGTGGAACTCGCCGCCTGCGAATGGCTTGCCTTCATCGACGACGACGAGCGCGCGCCCAAAGAGTGGCTCAGCCGGCTCCTTGAAGCGGCGGAAACGTATTCAGCCGACGGTGTGTTGGCGCCTGTCGAGCCGCAAGTCCCGACGACCGCACCCGCATGGATCCGACGGGGCCGCTTCTACGACTTCGCGCACCAGCAGAGCGGGGCGACCGTCCCGCTCAACTGCATGCGCTTCGGCAACGTGCTGTTGCGCGCCGACTGGATGCGGGGCGAGCCCGGTCCTTTCGATCCGGCGTTCGGTCTGATGGGAGGCGAAGACGGCGACCTGCTCGTGCGTCTGGCGCACAAGGGGGCGCGCATCGTGTGGTACGAAGCCGCGCCTGTCTTCGAGCCAATCGAGCCGAAGCGTTTGGCGCTCTGCTGGCTGATGCAACGCGCGCTCGGCGGCGGTCAGGGCTTCGCGCGCGCGGTGGTCAGCGGCCGATTCCGGCCCATCAGCGGACCAGGCCGCCTGCTCTTCTACCTGCGCGCCCTGCTGCAGATGCTGGTCGCCGTGGTGCTTGCAGGCCTCACCTTGCCCCTGGGACGCCATCACGGCGCGGCTTGGTTGGTCAAAGCGAGCGCGAATTTCGGGAAGCTTTCCACTCTTTGGGGTTGGCGGCACCGGGAATACGCGAGAGCCCCGAGCGCCCAACCCGGACAGTCATAGCGTGCCACCGAACGGGACCTTCCTCTTCCCCGCCCCCCTCCAACTGGATCAGATCGACCGAAGACCCGCCGAATCCGGCACCACTGTTGAATCAACCTGGCGATGCGTCAAAAAAAGAGCTCCTCGCTAAGCACGTCCTCCAGAATTTTCCGTGGTCCACGCCGGGTGAAGGTGTGATCGCCACTATCGATGATCCGGATGCGGCAGAGCTCACCGAGCCGCCTGATCGCCGTTCCCGCTTCAATCTTCAAAAGATCCAATCCGGGCTCGCCACGGGCAAACACGAACACCACCCGAACGCCTCGCCGGACAATGTTTTCCAGCTCGCGCCCCAGATCGTGTCTCAAACGAATGCCAAACCTCCGGGCGACATCGCGAAAGATCGAGTGGATCGCGAGCAACGGCCGCCGCATGTAGATTTTCAAAATACGGGAAATATCCACCTTTCCACTAAGCAGCCTCTTCCATGCGCTCGCCGAGAGAATTCGTTGTCTATAGACTTTCGGATTTCGAACGACCTCCGCCGGTTGCAAATCCTCGAGCGTCCTGCCTCGCCGCCAGAAATAATTCTGCGGATTGACCATCAAGATCCGCTGCACAGGCAGTCCA
>JAJZNH010000243.1 GCA_021811745.1 Acidobacteriota bacterium | reverse complement strand
ATTCTGTCGTGTTCAAGCTCGTACGAACTTAACGAGCCATTTTCTCGCGAAGAGTGGCGGGCCGAGCAAATATCAGAAGCTCTCCCGGCTCGGTGGGACGAGCCAAATGGCTGCACGTATTCGGAGCGAGCAGCCCTTTGACGACCGCCTGCTCGACGCTGAACGAGACATAATTCGGGCGAGATTGACAAAGCGTCTTCCCATCTATCCAAACCTGTACAAATTTGAGCAAATCCGATTTCAACGTCAGCTGCGCATCCCCGTTTTGATCAGTCTGCAAATCAAAATGCTGCGCATGTTGCCGTACCTGCTCACCAGTCTCTCCTGCGAAGACCAGCAGGTGCGCACCCTTAATCGGTAGACCATTCCGGCCATCGAGAGCCCTAATCGTTAGAACGTGAGGGGCTATCTGTGCGGCTGCGCTCCCAATGGAGGGATGAAACGAAAGCGCGGCGCACGCCAGAATCACCGCACATATCGAAATGATGAGTCGGGGGAAGCTCTTTATCATGATGCCCTCGTGATCGGAGTATCCGTTGTCGTGTACCAAAGCACATTTTAGTGTTCTCGGCTGACTAAATGATCTTGGCCAAGGACGTTCATCGCCGGCGCAAGACAATCATTCCATTCAGCAATCCCACAGGTTAAGTTTAGGAGGTAACCGTGGAGGTCACAGATATATATGGCTATCTCCGCGGAAATGCGGGTGAGCTCGGCGCGCGGATTCTGGATATGTACCCGCCGCTTCAGAGTACGAGGGATGAGATTCCCGGAGATCTCTCAACCCTTCTGCGCTCGGCGCTCCCGGCCCAGGCCATTGCGATTGGAGGGTTGGCCAAGCATCTGCGGAGTGCGCGTGCAGCGCGGATCGTCGCTGAATGTGGTGCAGGCAAGACATTTATGGCGCTGGGCGTCGCGCACGTGCTCAAGGCACGGACCATTCTGGTGATGTGCCCTTCGCACATCGCGAAGAAGTGGGCGCGGGAGGCGATCAAGACGATCCCTTTTGTGCGAACGTTCCTGGTCGAAGATATGCGGAACGGCGGAGATCCGAAGCAGGCGCATGGGATCTGCGAGGTTCGCTTGCGCAAGGGGCGAATCGTGTATGAAGGGATGCAACTCTCTCTTGCCGATTTGCGGCAGTTGGGACGGCATGGGTGGAGACAGCGCTGCCCGCATTGTTCGGTGTTCATCATTCCCAAGGACAAAGGGAAGCTGTCGTACTTTTGGCGGCACGCCTTTCTGACCGCGAAATGCGGACCGGAACTCGGCGGCGTGATCAACCCGGACACAGGTTGCTCCATTGAGAATCCGAACGGCGGGCGCCGCACACGGATGGATTTCGATCAGCTGAAGATCAGCGAACAGATTGAGCGGGCAAAGGACGGAACGACGCTGTTCTCGCCGCTGTGGCAGGCGGACCGGTCGAAGATCCAGCGGATGGCGCCGGTCGAGTTCATTGGACGCTACATGAAAGGCTGGTTTGATCTGGCCATCGCCGACGAGCTGCACCAGCTGGCCGGCGATACGGCGCAAGGCAATGCTCTGGGCGTGCTGGCACGGGCCGGCCGGCGACTCATCGCTCTCACCGGAACGCTGATGGGCGGCTATGCCGATGATCTCTTCAACGTCTTCTACCGGATGGAACCGCAGATGATGGCGGGAGACGGTTTCGTGTATGGAGGGGAAGGTCGGCGAAGCTTTCAGGAGCAGTATGGAGTTCTTGAAACCATCGAGAAGATCCGCGAGGAAGACAATGCCTGCTCGCGCGCTTCGAAGAAGACCGTGCAGGTGGTGCGGAAGCCGGGCGCCTCGCCTCTGCTGTTTGGCAAGTTCCTCATGTCGACGACCGCCTTTCTGGCGCTCGAAGATATCGCGGACAACTTGCCGCCGTACACGGAGAGCGTGCTCTCTTGTGACATGAGCAAAGAGCTTGCAGAAGCCTACGAGGAGTTGGAGAAGGCGCTGCGCAATGCCATGGCGGAACATCGGGGCAACAAGAGCCTGATGAGCGTGCTCCTGAACACGCTTCTGCTCTATCCCGATCATCCTTACGATTTCGAGGAGATTTGGGCGCGGGCTCTCGATCCGGCCACCAAGGAGTACTACAAGTTTCTCGTTGCCAGCCCGCGGGAACTGTCCCGGGATTCTCTCTATCCGAAGGAAACTGCTCTCATCGACGACATTCGGGAAGAGCTGCGGCAGGGCCGGCGCTGTCAGGTCTATGCGACCTATACAGGCGAAAAAGACGTGAACGCACGGCTGGAACATGTGTTGTCGGCCGCTGGGCTGCGAGTGGCTGTTCTGCGCGCTTCGGTACCAACGCAGAAGCGGGAGGAGTGGTACGACCGGCAGCTCGAATCGGGCGTCGAGGTAGTGGTCTGCCATCCGAAACTGGTGGAGACGGGGCTCGATCTCCTGGCCTTCCCGACCCTCTACTTCTACCAGACCGGCTATTCGCTCCATACACTCCGGCAGGCCAGCCGGCGGTCCTGGCGCATCGGGCAAAGACATCCTGTGCGGGTGAAGTTCCTCACCTACAAGGGAACTATGCAGGAGGTCTGCCTGCGGCTGATGGGCAAGAAGATGCTCGTAGCGCTGATGATGGAGGGCAAGTTCTCGGGCGAGGGCCTCCAGTCGCTCGATGCCGACGAGGATCTGATGTCCGCTATGGCGCGGGAACTGGTTGAGAAGGCTGGTGTCGGCGAATCTGCCGACCAGGTCTGGCGCCAACTCGATCGAGAGCGGTCGAAGCAGCTTGGACCGGCTGCAGAGGTGATCGGAGGGAGGCTGGATGCTGAGGTGGTGAGTCCGGGCGGGCCGCCAGTACTTGCCTGTAAACCAGGCATCCAACT
>JAJZNH010000281.1 GCA_021811745.1 Acidobacteriota bacterium | reverse complement strand
GATGCTTCGCCTTGATCCCGGCGAGGGACGCATCCACACTACAAGGCATTTCCAGGTATGGGAGGGCGGCGGCGAATACAACGTGGCCCGCGGGCTGCGCCGCTGCTTCGGACTGCGCGCCGGAGTTGTTACCGCGCTGGCTGAAAATGCGGTTGGCCGCCTCGTTGAAGATTTCATCCTGCAGGGAGGCGTCGATACCTCCTTCATCAAGTGGGTTCCATATGACGGAGTCGGCCGCACCGTTCGCAACGGTCTCAACTTTACCGAGCGCGGATACGGCGTGCGCGCCGCTGCGGGCTGCTCGGACCGCGGCCACACCGCCATCAGCCAGGTCAAGCCGGGTGACTTTGACTGGGAGGCAATCTTTGGACCTGGCAACGGCTCGCGCTGGTTCCATACCGGCGGCATCTTTGCCGCACTGTCCGCCTCCACGGCCGAGGTAGCCGTCGAAGCCATGGACGCCGCGCGCAAGCATGGCACCCCCATCTCCTACGACCTCAACTTCCGCGACTCACTATGGAAGTCGATTGGCGGGAAAGCCAAGGCGCAGGAGGTAAACCGCGAGATTGTCCGCAAGGTTGATCTGCTTCTCGGCAATGAAGAGGACTTCTCGGCGATGCTCGGCGTCAAGATCAAAGGCGTGAGCGAGGACTTTGCCGAGTTGCCCATCGAGGGTTACAAAGAGATGTTGCGCGAAGTGGCGGCGCTCTACCCCAACCTGAAGCTGGTGGCCAGCACGCTGCGCACCGCGCACACGGCCAGCCGCAATGCATGGGGCGCAATAGCTCTCTACGAGGGCGAGATCGTCCATGTACCGCAACGCGACATTGACATCCTGGACCGCGTGGGCGGCGGAGACAGCTTCGCTTCGGGCCTTATCTACGGCATGCTGGCTGGCAAGGGCATCGACTGGGCCGTCCTCTGCGGCGTGGCCCACGGCGCTCTGGCCATGACCACGCCGGGCGACACAAGCATGGCCACACTGGCCGAAGTGGAACGCGGCATGAAAGGCGGATCGGCGCGCATTGCGCGGTAGGAGGATTTTGTGCCGTGAATCTTCAACACGCTGGATCCCAGGTCTCACCCGCCGCGCGGATGAGACCTGGGGCACCCGGATCTCGAACATTACTAACGGATGAAGCGCGGATGTCCTCGCGAACTTCGCTTACTTTGAGGTATTCAAAATGTCAGAAAGCACACAGCAAATTGTCGAGCGCGTCGGGCTGATCCCGGTTCTGCGCGCCAAGAGCGTTGCCCAGGGGCGAGCGGTTGTCGATGCCATGATCGCCGGTGGCGTTACCATCGTCGAAGTTACCATGACCGTGCCGGGCGCAGTGGATCTGCTCAAGGAGCTGAAGCGCGAATATGGAGATACACTCCTGCTCGGCTCCGGCACCGTGACCACCGCCGATCAAGCCCAGGCCACCATCGACGCAGGCGCCGAGTTTGTCGTCAGCCCGAGCCTGCATCCGGAAGTTATCGCCGTCACCAAAAGGAACAATAAGGTTTCCTGCCCCGGCGCGTTGACGCCCACCGAGGCCATCACCGCATGGAATGCCGGCGCCGACTACGTCAAAATCTTCCCCTGCTCAGCAGTGGGCGGGGCGAGCTACCTGAAGTCGCTGCTGGCGCCGTTTCCGCAGCTCAGGATTATTCCCACCGGCGGCGTGACACTGCAAACAGCAGAGAGCTTTATCAAGGCAGGGGCGCGCGCACTGGGCGTAGGCAGCGACCTGGTGAACCTGGCCGCCGTGGATGCCGGGAAGCCGGAATCCATCACCGAAACCGCCAAGGCATATCTGAAGGTGATCGCCGAGGCGCGAAAGAAGTAGGAAATCGGCGAGCAAGTTGATATTTTGAAGGGGCGCGGTTATGGCTGCGCCATCATTGCAGCTCAATCAACCCGGGCTTTGGAGGCTGCGGAACAGTGCAAATGGCAAGCACATCCGGCGGAGAAACCTTGCAGGGGCTAAAGCCCTCACACATTCTGCCGTATTTACAGCACGCCGGAAGGTTCGCACGCGGCGGACAGGCGTGCCCTGTGACGAAACGCTTGCCTGAAGGATTTTTCCGCTACCTCTTCGGTCCGCAAATTTTGAAGGCATACTGTCATGACTGATTCATCTCTTTCTGCTTCTTCCGCAGCTCAGTCCGAAGCCTTTCGCCTGGACGGCCGCCACGCCCTGGTCACGGGCGGAGCCAGCGGTATCGGCGAAGCCGCAGTGCGGGAACTGGCCCGAGCCGGGGCTTTCGTCTGGATTGCTGACATCAACGTCCCGGCAGCCGAGGCGCTGGCCTCCGCCGTCGGCTCTGCCGAGGCCATTCACCTGGACGTAACCAGCCGCGAATCAATCGCCTCTGCCGTGGCACGCATTGACAAACTGGACATCCTGGTCAACAACGCCGGCATCGGCCATGTGGGCTCGATCGAGACGACCGAGCCCGAGGACTTTGACCGCCTGCTGGATGTCAATATCCGCGCTGTCTACCTGGTTACGCGCGCGTTTCTGCCGCTGCTGCTGGCCGCCGGCGAGCGCCACGAGGCGGTTGGCTCCATCGTCAACATCGCCTCCGTTGCCGGCATGGTTGGCATCAAGCAGCGCTTCGCCTACTGCACCACCAAGGGCGCGATCATCGCCATGACACGCCAGCTCGCCGTCGAATATCCCAAGACCTTGCGCGTCAACGCCATCTGCCCCGGCACCGTGCAAACGCCGTTCGTGGAGGGCTACCTTGAGAAGTTCCACAAGCACAACAAGGAGGAGATGCGCGCGGAACTCCGCGCCCGCCAGCCCGTTGGCCGCCTGGGCCGGCCGGATGAGGTCGCCTCGCTCGTCCGCTATCTCGCCGCTGACGAAGCC
>JAJZNH010000443.1 GCA_021811745.1 Acidobacteriota bacterium | reverse complement strand
TCCAGATTTCGCCCTGGCCCATGGCGTAGTAACGCTCGTCCTCGTGCATGACCGTCGGAAAGGCGTAAACGACCAGGTAATTGCCATCCGCCTTATCAAGAAAACCGCGCCAGTAATAGGCCCAGAACCCCGGCACACCTTTGCCGAGTTGAGGGTGCGTCGCCGTTCCCTCCGCCAGCAGCGACGTGATTCCCACAAAGACGAAGGCCGAATAGTCAAAGCTGTCCTGGGTGGCAATCATAAAAGCCTCGCGCGCCGTCGGCGGAGGAGGAAGCACATCGGCACTCACCGCGCGATAGTTCGGCATCACGCCGAGAATGCGCTTGGGCTCCGGAGGTGGTGCCGGTTTCTTTGCCGTCGCATTCGCGCCCGGTTTCTGGCCGGCCTGATCCGTGCCGGCCGCGGCCTGTTGGCCGGAGGCTTGGGAATCGGACGTCTGCGGTAACGGCGCATCCGGAAGCGCGGCGCTGTCAGCGCTCACCGCGCCGGAATCGGGATTCTCCGAATAAACATGCGCGGGTAATCCCACAAGGGCGATGCCACACACTATCGCCGCTCGAATCAGAAAAGAACCAAAACGCATCAATTCACCTGCTATGGAATCGGCGCCCGTTCGCACATCGTGGAAAATCACATTCGATGCTGGGCCGCCGTTGATGGACACGAACCCTCTGCTGCCTTTCGAACCGGCATGCGCTCCGAGGATCAAATTCCGCTACGCGGCAGCGATACCTGATAATTAGACGCAGAATTCCGCTTGGCCGACACAGTTTCTCTCCCCTTGCGGCGGTGCTCGCCGTCCGCTTCTTTTTCATATCATCTTCGCCTCGTCTTTGCCTTAAAATCCCGCTGAAGGGCACTTACGCGGCGAAGTCAATAAAGCCGCGCTCGGGATCGGTAGAGATGAGCTTCACCGTCACCCGGTCGCCCACATCCAGGCCTTTACCGCCCTGCACCAGCATGCCCTCCACGTGCGGATCGAGCGTGCGCACAAAGGTGCCGTACCGGTTCACGCCCGTGACAATCGCCCGATAGCTCTGGCCGATGTGCTTTTCGAGAACCACCGCGGCAATGCGCTTCTGCATCTCACGCTCCACCTTGCGCGCGGCGTCTTCCATCTGTGTGCAGCGCAAGGCAATGGCATCGAGTGCACCGTCGGGGTACGGCGTCGCAGAATGGCTGAGCCACGCCTTCAGCAGGCGCTGCGTCACCACGTCAGGAAAGCGGCGGTTGGGCGCCGTGGAGTGCGTATAATCCTGCACGGCCAGGCCAAAGTGGCCCGGAGAAACCTCAGTCGGCTTCACCATCACGTACTCGCCGGGACCCATCAGCTTGACCACGGCCAGCGAGAGATCCGGAAAGTGGTCGGGATCCTTCCGCTTCTGCTGGAGCAGGAAATCGTTCAGCGCCTTCGAATCGGGATCGGCGGGCAGGCTTGCTCCCAGCCTCGCAGCCAACTCCACGATGCGATTCCAGCGTTTGGGGATGCGCACAACGCGCCGGATCGAGGCCACTCCAGCCTCATCGAAAAGGCGGGCGATGACCCCGTTGGCGGCCACCATAAACTCCTCAATGAGCGCCGTGGCGCGGCTCTTTTCCAGGCGGGCAATCTCGACCGCTTCCTCGGCCAGCATCACCGGGCGGGTCTCGATGGTTTCAAGATCGAGCGCGCCGTGCTGGAATCGCCCATCCAGCATGCGCTGCGCGGCTTCATCCTGCAGCTTGAGCTGCGCCGCCAGCTCGGCGCTGGCCGCCACTTTGGCCGGTGCCGGGCCCTTGCCCTCGAGCCAGGCGCCCACGCTGTTGTAAGCCAACTGCGCCCGGTTGCGCACAATCGCCCGGTACGCTTTGCCGCCGGAGACCGCGCCTGCCGCGTCCACGGCAAACTCGATGACCACAGCCGCCCGATCCTCGTCTTCATTCAGCGAGGTGACGCCCTCCGAAAGCTCGACGGGCAGCATTGGGAAGACCTTCACGCCGGTGTATACCGAGGTCGTCTCGCTGCGGGCATGGACGTCGATGACCGTGCCCTGGTGAACGCGCGCATCGACGTCAGCCACGCCCACGCGGATCCGGATGCGCCCGTCGGGCAGCTTCTCGGCCCACTCGATCTGATCCAGATCCTTTGAGGTGTCGTTGTCGATCGACGACCAGAGCAAACTGCGCAGATCCTCGACGCCCGGCGCAAGGTGCGCGTCGGACTGCGCTTGAATCGCAGCCACTTCGGCGCCGGTCCCTTCCGGAAAATCCGGCTGGAACCCGTGCTCGATCATGGCCGCATGGGCCGCTGCGATGAGATTGAAGTGGTAGGGATGCCGAGTGTGCACGAAGAACCAGTCTCCTTCTGCAATGCTCAGCCTACCATGTCCATGGCTTGAAGCGGCGCACCGGCGCCGCCTCAAAAAGGAACGAGCGACCCAATTCGCCCCGCGCCGAGCCTTCTACTGAATCCCCAAGTCGGAAAGAACCTTGGGCTTTGCCTCATCCACAGACAGCAGGTTATGACAGGCCGAGCAGTCCTGCGTAATGCTCGAACCGTCCTTGGCCACGTGGTTGCCGTCGTGGCAGCGGAAACAGCCCGGATAGGTCATGTGTCCGATGTGGTTGGGATGCGTTCCCCAGGTCACCTTCATGAAAGGAAATACGTTCTGGCAGTAAAGCGTAGCCAGCTCCTTGCCTGCTTCCTTCACAAGCGCGCCTTTGGCCGCCATCACTTCAGGATTGCCGGTGCGGTAAAACGCCGTCAACTGCGCCGGAATCGGCCGCGCTATGCGCACCCTTACCAAGCAAGGACCGCATTCGCTCGACCTGTTCAATAAGGTGATCCAGGTCAATCTTGTCGGCACCTTCAACGTGATCAGGCT
>JAJZNH010001002.1 GCA_021811745.1 Acidobacteriota bacterium | reverse complement strand
AGAGTGGCGTTGCATGATGCGCCGTGTAGCCGCGGTAGCCGACAAAGATGCCTTCAGTGTAATGCGCGGTTCCGTCTACGCCGGGGTACTGGCTGGGATTGGAGGCGAGGGTTTGATCGACGCTGCGCGGAAAAGTAATGGGCAGTTTTCCGGAGGGATCGACCTTGCCGGTGAGGATATCGGCGACCGCGTTGCCATCTTCTTCACCCGGATACCAGGCCTCGAGTACGGCGGGGACGTCGTGAATCCACGGCATGAGAACGGCTGAGCCGGTTTTAAGCACGACGATGGTCCTGGGATTGGCTTTGGCTACGGCCTCGATCAGCTGGTTCTGCGTCTGGGGCAGCTCGACGCTCTGATCGCGGCCCTCCGTGTCCTGGTCGCCGACCATGACGACGGCCACCTGCGCGTGTCTGGCGGCCTGAACGGCGGCGGCGATGTCGCATCCGCTGAGGATCCTGAAGGGGATCTGCAATTCCATGGCGGCCTCGAGTCCGTCGTAGGGGGTGATGGTGTAGATGGGAATGACATGGGAGCTGCCGCCGCCACCGCTGCTGGGGCGCACGGCCCAGGGGCCGATGACCGCGATGGAGTGAATGCTTTTGGGATCGAGGGGCAACAGATTGCCCTGGTTCCGAAGCAGCACCATGCCCGCGTCGGAGATGCTGCGCGCCACGGCTCCATGGGCAAAGGCAGGAATGGGAGTACGGTGCGGATGCGAGCCCCACAGGCCGAACTGCATCATCTGAGCATAGCGGCGGACCAGCTTTTCGTTGATGACGGAGATGGGAACCTTGCCGGATTCGACGGCCTGCTGCAGGGGGGCCGAGAAGAAATGGCCGGTGGGCATTTCCAGATCCAGGCCGGCCATGGCGCTGCGGACGGTGCTGTGGGTGGCGCCCCAGTCGGACATAATGAAACCGTCGAAGTGCCAGTTGTCTCTGAGCACATCCTTCAGCAACGGCATGTTCGCGCAGTTATATGCGCCATTCACCCGAGGATAGGCGCACATCACCGCCGCGACGTGGGCTTTGCGGACCGCGGCGTGGAATGCGGGCATATAGATTTCATGGAGCGCTCGCTGGCCCACATCTTCGTTGATGCTGAAGCGATTGGTCTCCTGGTTATTGGCAACGAAGTGCTTGACGGTGGCCATGATTCCGGTGCTCTGGATGCCCTCGATGTTGGCCACGGCAATGTGCGCGTCGAGAAAGGGATCTTCGCCGAAGCTTTCAAAGGCGCGGCCGTCCTGCGGGATGCGGGCAATGTTGACGTCGGGGCCCTCCAGCAGCACACTGCCTGTTTCGCGAGTCTCCTCGCCTTCGATGCGGCCGTATTCGCGGGCCAGGGCGGGACTCCACGTGGCAGCGAGCGAGATCGGCGCCGGCAGCGCGGTGGCGGGCGGCTGCGGACCTGCGCCTCCGGGTCCGACGCCCGCCGGTCCATTGGTCATTTGCAGAGATGGAATGCCGAGCCGCGGAATGCCGGGCACAAAACGGTACTCAGTCGGGGTGCGAATTCCGTGGAGCTGAGAGATCTTTTCGCTGAGCGTCATGCGGGCCACAATGGCGCGTGCACGGATGACGGCCTGAGCGTGAGTGAGATGCGCGTGCGGGGCCGCGGCGGCCGGAGCCTTTGAGCCAGCGAATGCGCTGGTGGCAGCAAGAGAGAAGAAAAGGATCGATCCAACCCGGGACGGATGCGCAAAGAGTGACTTGATTGCCATAGGCACCTCGCTCGACGGAGAGCAGTTGAGTGGAATTCCGAAGAAATAAGACCTGGCGGAGCTTCGAGCTTCCGCTTTCGAACTATAAAGGGTCAAAGGCCACCTGTGAGCGTCGCCGAAGAATCGCGTACCGCAGCGCGGGAGGCGCTCGGCGTACGCGCTCGAACCAGCTGTTTGCGCGGGGCTATCTGGCCATCCAGCCGCCGTCGACGACGAGAACTTCTCCGGTTACGTAATCGGCGGCGGACGAGGCGAGAAAGACGACCGCGCCCGCCAGGTCCTGCGGATCGCCCCAGCGTCCCGCGGGAATGCGCTCCACGATCTGCCGATTGCGGCTCTCATCCTGCTGCAGTGCCTGCGTGTTGGTGGTGCGGAAGTATCCGGGGGCGATGGCGTTGACCTGGATGCCGCGTCCGGCCCATTCATTGGAGAGGGCTTTGGTCATCTGCAGCAGACCACCTTTGGAGGCGGCGTAGGCGGCGACGCGGATGCCGCCCTGGAAAGAGAGCAGGGAAGCCACATTGACGATTTTGCCGTTGCCACGCTTCAGCATCTCGCGGCCAGCGGCCTGGCACAAACGGAAGGCGCTGGTGAGGTTCACATCCAGAACCTGGTCCCATTTTTCCGGAGGATAATCTTCGACCGCGTCGCGGTGGATCATGCCGGCGTTGTTGACGAGGATATCGGGCGCGCCCATGGCGGCATGTACCTGCTGGAAGAGATCGTCCGCGCCATTGGCAGAGGCAAGGTCGGCCGCGAACGCCTCAGCACTGACGCCGAGGGCACGGATTCGGTCGCGGGTTTCCGTGGCGGCGCGGCGATTGCCGTGGCAGGCGACGCTGGCTCCGGCTTCGGCGAGGGCAATGGCCATGGCTGCACCGAGACCGGTTGCCGCTCCCGTGACGAGAGCCAGCTTTCCGTTGAGGCGAAATCGATCGAGAACTGTCATAGGTGTCCGCTTGCTGGGTTAACTGGTGGCCGGCAATGAATGCGGAGTCAGCGCAGATCCGGTATCTTCACCGGGTCCATGTCCGCGTAGTCCTGATTTTCTCCGCCCATGCCCCAGCAAAAGCTGTAGGCCCGAGTGCCGGCGCCGGCGTGAATCGACCAACCCGGAGAGATGACAACGCCGCGGTTGC
>JAJZNH010000087.1:1955-2865 GCA_021811745.1 Acidobacteriota bacterium | reverse complement strand
CCGCAGCGATGCTGGGCGCAAAGCCGGTGGGCAAGCTGTGGATCGGCCTGGCGGCATCGGAGCCGCACCGCCTGCTTGCCATGCGGGACTATGAGCGGGCGCGGCGTCTGGGCTGGAAGCTGGTCTAGCTCTTAAAATGAAGCATGTGCCCGGCAAATATCGCCAGCACGAATAGATAGCAGGATTGCCTCATTTATTCCCTACAGGAGAATTGCATGCGAAAGCCGCTCCAGACCTTCTGCCTTCTGGTTTGTGTAGCGATGGTCTGCTCGACCGTCACGTTTGGCCAGGCGCCAGTAAAGCTTAACCCATGGGCCTCCTACGTTGATGTTGCGGCGCGCCGCTCTCAGTTGAAGCACACCAGGAATGCTCGTTTGCGGCTGGCGATTTCGCAGTTGCAGCGGTGTGAGTCCTTGCCGGTGGTGGCTCCGCCGGAAGGCCCGATGCGCATTCCACCGCACTATCTGCACGGCAGTCATGGGCCCACCAATCCGGCAGAGCGCGCCCAGACCGAGGTTTATGCGCGATTCGAGCGGCGCGTCACCGCCGGGATGAATCAGTATCTGGCCATGGGAAGTCATGAGGAGGCGGCGTGCGCGCAAGACCAGATCGACCGATGGGCACAGGCCAACACCCTTCTGGACTACGATGCTGCCCACGACCCTCAGTCCTGGTATCAGGTTGAGTGGACGCTCAGTTCCGCCGCCATATCGGAGTCGGTCCTGCTCAACGATTACAAGCTCGACAGCGCTGTGACCACGCGCGATGTGGACTGGATGAACCGGGTGGCGCATCGCATGGTCGGCTTTCCGTCAGAGGGCAGGCAGTTGAACAATCTCCACTACTGGCGCGGGTTGGCGGCGATTGCCACCGGCGTCATCTCAACCGACCCGCAACTGTTCGATTTCGG
>JAJZNH010000087.1:0-1945 GCA_021811745.1 Acidobacteriota bacterium | reverse complement strand
TATTGACCAGAGGGGCGCCTTTCCTAAGGAGATGGCGCGGCATGAGATGGCCATCCATTACCAGTCGTTTGCCCTGGAGCCGCTGATTCCCATAGCTGCCTTCGCCGAACGGCAAGGCGTTCAGCTCTACAATTACAAGTCGCCCTCCGGCCGCACCATCGCTGACGCTATCAATTTTCTGGGCGAGGCCCTGGCCGATCCGTCCATTGTGAAGGCCTACACGTCTGAAGCGCAGAACATCAATTCCAATGCGGTCGATTTCTTTGCGTGCTTTGAGTTCTACCGCCGCCAGTTTCCGCACCGCAAGCTGCCGGCCTCGATCATGGATGGCCTGAAGAAGCCGACCTTTGCCACGCGCCTTGGCGGCAGCACCACCGTAATCGCGGGACGATAAGCGGGCGCAAAGAATCCCGCGACAGGAGGGAGGCGAAGCCACTTCGTTCCCTTTTACTTTGCAATGAGGCTGCGCGCGATCGAATCCAGCAGGCCGTTAAGGAAGTTGATGGATTCAGGCGCAGAGTAGCGGCGGCCGATTTCGAGCGCTTCGTTGATAACGACCGGAAAGGGTGTGCCTTTGAAGGCGAGCATTTCGCCCACGGCCATGCGCAGCAGATTACGGTCGACTGCGGGCATGCGTTCGATGCGCCAGTGCTTGGAGTTTTGCGCGATGAGGGCGTCGATTTGTTCCTGGTGGGCGATGGCCGCGCGGAACAGATCGTCGGCAAAGCCGCGAATCTCCGGATCAACCTCATCGCTGGTCTTCCAAAAGGTAGCGCGGACCTGGTCGGGGGTCTGTTTGCCGACATCGGCCTGAAAGAGCATCTGCATGGCCAGTTCGCGCGATTTACGGCGCGGCCCCGGGGTCAAGCGGTACCGCCTTGCTTGAGTTTGCGCCGCAAGCTCACCATTTCAATGGCAGCCACGCCGGCTTCGAACCCCTTGTTGCCGGCCTTGACTCCGGCCCGGTCCAGCGCCTGTTCAAGCGTTTCGCACGTCAACACGCCAAAGCTGTGGGGGATGCCCGTCTCCTGCTGCGACTGGCCGATGCCGCGGGCCACCTCGTTGTAAATGGCTTCATAGTGCGCGGTCTCGCCGCGCAATAGGCAACCCAGCGTCACAATGGCGTCTGCGCGGCCCAGGTTAGCAAATTCGCGCGCCGCGGCCGGAATCTCCCAGGCGCCGGGAACGCGGGCAACCTCGATGTCGGCACGGCCGGCGCCACTGCGCAGCAGCGCGTCCAGCGCGCCTTCCAGCAGGCGGTCGGTGATTACGGCATTCCAGCGCGAGACGACGATGGCAAACTTCATCCCCGCCGCCGAGAGATCGCCTTCCACGGCCACCGGCTTGCCTCGCAGCGGATCGGTCCACGCCCAGAAGCTGAACCGGAAGCCCGGCTCCGGCTCAACTGTAAAGATGCGCGATTTCCAATGGGTCTCCGTGATGCCTGACAGGCGCGCCACGGCTTCGTCTCCGCCCTGTGCGCGCAACCATGCTTCCGCCGCCTGGCGCGCGGAGTCGAGTGAAGTGACCTCGACGAGGAGATCCGAGGCAGCAGGAAACTCGCCATCGACGAACTCGAGGTTCCCGAGGGGCGCCAGAAAAGCTGCTCCCCGGCTCTTCTCCTCCTGCCATCCTTTGCCGGCAGCAAAGCCCAGCGCGGAAAAGAAGCTCGTCAGGCGATCGTATGCCGCGGCGCTGCGGGCGGGCCGCAAAAAGGAGATTCCTTTGATCATGGATTGATTTTATCGTGTGTGGCTGGCCCGAAGATGAGAAGGGCCGGCTGCCGCCGGCCTCTTCCTGATTGGGGATGAATGCTTACAGGCTAAGTGGCCGGGCGCGGCACGACCGCGATGGCCGTAACCGGAACAATCGGGTTGCTGCCCGTATAAGTACACCCAAGGTCGTTGCCGCCAGCGGAAACAGGCGTGCATGCGGGAAGCTTTGG
>JAJZNH010000577.1 GCA_021811745.1 Acidobacteriota bacterium | reverse complement strand
TCATCGTCCGCGACATGATGGTGCGCGGCTACCGCACCTTCCGCGAGTTCCAGCACTCGGGAGGGGGCATCGCCACCAACATCCTGGCGGACCGCCTGCATAAGCTTGAAGCAGCCGGCATTCTCACCGTCGAGCCGGCGGCAGAGGACGGCCGCAGCGCTCACTACCGGCTTACGCCCAAGGGCATCGCCCTGGCTCCCGTGCTGTTCGAGTTGTTGATCTGGGCCGCGCATCACGAGGAGACGGCCGCGCCCTGCGAGTTCATTACGCAGATGGAGCAGAACCGCGCCGCCGTGCTGGCGGAAACCTATCGCCGCTGGGAGCAGCGCGACCCAACACCCTTGATTCCACCCTTCAGTTCGCAAGCCAATCCCATGAAAACAACTTCCCCGAAAGGAAAAGCCAAGCGATGAAACTGAACACCTACGTGAACTACGCCGGCAAATGCGGCGAGGCGCTCCGGTACTATGAAAAGCATCTCGGCGCAAAGATTCTTGTGAAGATGACCTTCGATCAGATGCCCGAGCCCAGGCAGATTCCGCCGGGGCTTGAGAAGGGCATTCTGCATGCCCGATTCATGCTCGGAGACGCCGTGGTGATGGCGAGCGACGGGCCGCTGGATCGCGTGCAGCCGATGCGCAGCGCCTATCTGACCCTCTCTGCTGATAGCTCAGCCGAGGCCGAACGTATTTACAAGGTACTGTCTGATGGCGGCGAGGTCTTTATGCCCATGGCCGAGACGTTTTTCGCGCACCGCTTCGCGCAGTTGCGCGATAAGTTCGGTGCGAACTGGATGATCATTCACGAGAAACCGATGGGACCGAGAGCCTGAGGCGCATGAGTGAGGCGGTTTGTAGCCGCCGTTCGCATCGGTCAGCGTTCGACGTATTCCCAGAAGGAATCGGCCAGCTCGGCGCCGAGTTCGTTGGCCATGCGGTGGGCGGCGCGTTCCACTTCTTCGATAAGTCCATGCAGGTAGTCGCGCGACCGCGAGATGGCCGCCACACCGAGCGTGGCCGACTTCCAGGTGACGGCTTCGTCCATCTCGGCGACGGAGACGTTGAAGCTCTGGCGAAGCTGGTCTTTGAGCGAGCGCACCACCTGGCGCCGGTCCTTGAGCGACTGGGCGTGCTCGATGCGCAGTTCGAGCGTAAGTTCCGCGACGGGCATAGGCTGATGAAATTTCCCCCGCCAGTGTAAGACTGATTGCGCCTGTCGAGGAATTTTTTTCTTGGCCGACCGCAGGCCGGTCCTAATCGGAGAATTGCGCCAGTTGCTCCGGCGACGGTTTCCGGGTGAGCAGGCTCACCAGAACCAGCACGGCGACGGCGGCAATCAGCGCGGGAAAGATGGCGTCGCGCTGCGCCAGGATGGGCGGGAATAGCTCCTTGACACCGGGAAAATCCCAGACGAGCGTGACCAACGTGCCGGTAGCGATGGCAGCCACCGCGCCCCAGGCGGTAGTGCGCTTTGAATAGAAGGCCGCCAGTACCACTGGCGTCAGCGCGGCGGAGTAGATGGTGTAGGCGTAGAGCATTTTCTCGAGGATGCTCTGCGCATAAACCGCCTGATAGAGAGCCCAGCAGCCGAGCAGCACGACGGCCAGCCGCGAAACGATAAGGACGCGCTTGTTTGAGGCCTGGGGCGCCAGGTAGCGCACGAAGATATCGTTCACCAGGTTGGTGGCCGGCGAGAAGAGGTAGTTCGAGGCCGTGGAGATGACCTTGGCGAAGACCGCACCGAGCAGCAGCGCGCCCATCATGGCGGGCAGGCCGTGGCGGGCGGTGTAGGGGATAATCTCGCGCGGGCGCATGGCCACTTCACCGGTGGGGTAGAGGGCGCGTCCAATGACGGCGATGGCCACAATCAGCGTCTCCAGCACCAGCGTGCCCAGCGTCCAGCCGATGACGGACACCCGCGCATCCTTTTCACTCCGCGCCGAGAAGAACTTCTGGTACATCACCTGGTTGCCGAGCATCAGCAGCAGCGTAGGCACGAGGAACTCCATGGCGCGAATGAAGCCCATACCGGCGGATTCGCGCACGTGGCCGGGGCCGTAGCGGTAGTTGCCGAAGACCTGGAAGTACTCCGGCGGGAGCGCGGCGTGCAGGCCGGCCCAGCCGCCGGCCTTCATGTAGAGCATGGGCCCGGCAATGATGCAGATGACGGTGACCATGGAACCGATGGCTACATCCATGTAGGCGACTGAAGACATGCCGGCCATGGCGGTGGTGACGATGACGAAGGCGGCGATAATGAAGGTGCCCAAATTGGACGTGATTACATCGGGAAAGATGAGGTGCAGGACGTCGCCGCCGCCGCGAAACTGGTAGCTGGTAATGGCAGTAAAGGCAAAGAGGATGGCGATGGTGCCCAGCACGCGTGCGGTCTGGTTATAGCGGGCTTCGAGCAGATCGGGCAGCGTAAACTGAGCGAATTTGCGGGCGCGCGGAGCGATGAAGTAGATGAGGAGCAGGCCTAGCCAGCCGCCGGCCGGCTGCCACAGCGCGGCGAAGCCATTCTGGTAGGCATTCTCAGCCCCGGCAAAAAGCGACCCCGCCCCGATCCAAGACGTAAGCAGGGTAAGCACGAGCACGAGGGCCGGCAAAGAACGGCCGGCCACCAGGTAATCGGCCTTGGTCTTTACAAGGAAGGTGCGGTAGAGCGCAACCGCCAGGAGCGCAATGACAATGACAGCCAAGACAGCAGCATAGAGTTGAGACATCCGCTGGATTCCTCGCCGGCACAACCGGAGTCCTCAGCAGTGTAACGGATCGAGGGAGTGGTGCGGGTTGTTGCCGCATACGGCTTCACCTATACTGAAGATTCTTTGCTGGCGGAGTCCGTTGGAAGCACGAGAGGTTT
>JAJZNH010000561.1 GCA_021811745.1 Acidobacteriota bacterium | reverse complement strand
CTGCGCGCTGAAGCCTGATCCAGTCGCAGCAGTACCCCACGGCCGCTCATCTCTCCATGAAATGTTTCGCCGGCAGGATACGCAGGCGCTCGGCCGCAACCTCGGGCGTGATATCCCGCTGCGGCATACCGAGGAGTTCGAACCCTACCATGTACTTGCGTACCGTGGCCGAGCGCAGCAACGGCGGCAGAAAATGCGCATGGAAGTGCCATCCATCGTGGGCCTCTCCATCGCACGGCGCCTGATGAAAACCCATGGTATAGGGAAAGCTGGTTTCAAAGAGATTGTCGTAGCGCGTCGTTACCTGACGGAGAATATCCGCAAGCCCCTCACGGTCGCGATCATTGAAGTCCTGCAGAGAGCGGCGGTGTTCCTTCGAGATGATCAGCGTCTCGAAGGGCCATACCGCCCACCACGGCACCACCGCCAGAAAACGCTCGTTTTCGCAGACGATTCGCGCGGCTTCGTTCAATTCCAGGCGAGCGTAGTCGCAGAGCAGACAGCTACGGTGTGCGGCGCGATATTCGGCGAAGGCGGCGGTCTCCTTCAGTGGCTCGTCGGGAATATGCTCGGTCGTCCAGATCTGGCAGTGCGGGTGCGGATTGCTGGCGCCCATCATCGGTCCGCGGTTCTCGAAGATCTGTACATACCGAAGGTCCTGATTGGAGCCCAGTTCCTCGTACTGCTCCGCCCAGGCATCCACCACTTTGCGGACGTCACCTTGATCCATGCGCGCCACTGTCAGGCTGTGGTTGGGATGGAAACATAGCACCCGGCAAATGCCACGTTCGCGCTCGGCGCGCAGCAGCGCCGGAGTGCCGGAACGGTCCAGTTCAGGCGAGTCCGGCAGCAGAGCGGCGTAGTCGTTGTCAAAAATGTACACGCTTTCATAGGAAGGCGTTACATTGCCTCCGGCCCGCGTGTTGCCCGGGCACAGATAGCATTCCGGATCGTATTGCACATTGGAAAAACCCGAGCTGCGATTCACCTCCCCCTGCCACGGACGGGCGGTGCGATGCGGCGAGACCAGAACCCACTCGCGCAGCAGCGGGTTGTAGCGGCGGTGCGGGAACTGCAGAGAACTGTTCAATGGGCCTCCCATCCGGGCCGTCCGCGCCTGCCAGCCGACGGCTTCCTCTGTGTTCTACCATAGCGTCAACGACCTGGTTTGATGAATGACCTCTTCCAATTCTCCGCGCGTGAGATTGTCGCGCTGCACGACAAGGCCACCGCACAGTGGCATCGCGAGCCCATCGAGCAGATGGTTTCCGGCACAGATTTTCTGGATGTGGTGCTCGCACAGCACAGAGCCAACTTTGACTTATGGCATGCTGAGGACCTGGCACGAGCCCCGGGAGCAAGCGACCGCGACCTGGCCAACGTCAAACGGTACATCGACCACTACAATCAGCGGCGCAACGACCTGGCGGAGCGTTGCGATCTGCTGCTGCTCGAAGCACTGCAGGTGCGGGGCCTCCCCGGAACCGCCGCAGAACTACACTCCGAGAGCCCCGGGCTGATGATCGACCGCCTCTCGATCCTCGCCCTCAAGCTCTACCACACCCAGGAAGAAATCGGACGCCGCGATGCTCCTGCGGGCCACGTGGAGCGCAACCGCGAACGACTACTGCTGCTGGAAGAGCAGCGCGAGGATCTGACCGACTGTCTGGACCGCCTCTGGTCCGACGTGCTGGAGGGCCGGCGCCGATTCAAAATCTATCGCCAGCTCAAGATGTACAACGACCCGGACCTGAATCCGGCAATTTACAACGCGTGACCCAAACGCGAGACCGCATCCGCCCGGCACGTGCCATGAACCGATATTTCGATGAAAAAACTGATCGTAAACGCTGACGACTTCGGCCTGACCCCCGGAGTGAACCGCTCTGTGATCGAACTGTGCCAGGCTGGCGCACTCACGTCGGCAACGCTCATGGCGACGGCGGAATTTTTCGACGATGCCGTCGCGCTGGCCCGGATCAATCCCGCCCTGGAAGTAGGCTGCCACGTCCAGTTGGTGGACGGAAACCCGGCACTCCCGCCGGCCGAGATTCCGTCGCTGTGCCCCAATGCGCAGGGCCTGCGCCCTTCTCTGGGCAGGTTTGCCGCGGACCTGTATCTGGGGCGCATCCGCGCGGAAGAGATCGAAATCGAGGCTACGGCTCAGATTCGGCGTGTCCTGGCCACGGGCCTGAACGTCTCCCACATCGACACCCACAAGCACACGCACCTGTTTCCGAAAGTGCTCGCCCCGCTGCTGCGAGCGGCGCAGGCATGCGGTGTGCGGGCGATTCGCAATCCTTTTGAGCCGGTCTGGGCGCAGCGCGCAACCCCAGGCGCCTCCGCCGTCAGAAAATTCGAAGTAACGCTGCTGAACACGCGGCTCCGCGCCTTCCGCCAGCTGGTCCGGCAGTCCGGCCTGGCCACCACGGACGGCGCCATCGGCGTACTCGCCACCGGGACCAGCAATGTCCCGGGCGCACTGCAAAGCCTGCTGACGGCGATTCCCGAAGGCACCTGGGAACTGGTCTGCCACCCCGGCTATCCGGACCGGCATCTGGAGCGCGTCCGCACCCGGCTCCGCGGATCGCGCGGCCAGGAACACCGCGCACTTCGGGAGATGGTGCCTGACTGCGACGCCGTCCTCGCCTCCTGGCGCGACCTGGCCTGAGGGCCGCGGGAACCGCGCACTCCGCCGCTGCGTAGTACACTCAGCACGCGGCACGGAGAGTACGATGCGCCTCTTCTACAACTACCTGATCCCCCTGATGTGGCTGGTCTTCTTCATCTATTGGCAGATCATGGCCGGCAGCACAAAAGCAACGCAGCGTCTGGAACCAGCCGCATCCAGAATCCTCCGCGCAGTTTTCTTCA
>JAJZNH010000888.1 GCA_021811745.1 Acidobacteriota bacterium | reverse complement strand
CTCCCGCGCCATATCCAGTTGCGAGCGCAGAATATCGACCTTCACATCAGGCTCAAGCAAGGTGAGCAGCACAATCTGGTTGCGGCCGGTGTCCCAGAAAGGCACCGGACCATAGCGATCATACGTAGCGGTTCTCACCTTGCCGTCCAGACCGATGAACTGATCGCCCTTGGACGCGGCCAGGCGGGGGCTGGCAAAGGAGTGAAGCAGGCAGGAATAAAAGAGCATCTTTTCCTTTTCGGTTCCGCCTGTTACTTCGATCCGATCCAGTTTGTTTGACCAGATATTTTCCGCCTGTTTGCGAATGAGGTCGAAATCCCATCCGGGATCTTGGGCGTGAATCCGGGCCTCTGCGCTTGCATAGCTTGCGCCCATCGCCACCTTCACCAGGACCTGCTCCCCTGCGGCCGTTGCAAACTGAAGATATGCGCCGGCATAAGGGCCGCTGATCGTGCGCACGGCGGGCTCGACATCCTTGTTTCCGATCATGGAGCGGCCGTTCGTCGGAGGAATCTGCCTGAAGACGCCGAAGTCTTTGAATGGCCGGGAGAACTCCGCGACAAAATAAATTAACGCGGGCTGGCGGTGTTGCGAACTTGCGCCTCCAAGCCCAATCTCTCCGCGCACGATGTTGTCGCCTGCAACTTCGACGCTTCCATTCGCGTGTCCAACATCGAGCAGGATATGCGCTTTGTCTGACTTGGGAAATGTGAACCGGAAGATCCCCGTCCACATCGTCGCGGTCATTTCCGCCTTGGTTTTGAAGTCGTCCAGATAGACCGAGTAGTAGCCCGGCGAAGATTTTTCGCTGGCTTTGTCATAAACGGATGCGCTGCGTTCCGGCGGCACGGTCCAGTCGCCTACCACCGGCATGATGATGGGGCCGCCCGCTCCCGTGGAGAAACCCATCATGGTTCGATTTGGATAATAATAGCTGTCCCCTACGCCGGCCGGGTAAGTCAGATCCACATTGTTGTTGATCGGCGCAAGATCGATCGAACTCTGGGGCAGCTCCGCTCCCGGCGAAGTCATCCCCGAGTAAAGCTGCTCGCCCGGAGGCGGCGCATTGCCGATCAGTTTCTGGTTGTCCAGCGGCGCGGTCCCAACCCGGCCATTGGCGTAGTCCACGGGCCGTTTGGCCGAGGGCCGGCCGCTCTGGCTCATCAATGCGGGAACCAGGAGCCAGAGAACTGCGAAAAGAAGTGTAAGATGCCGGATGATTCGATGCGAAGAATGCGCAGGGGCGCCAGTGATCATGATTCCTCTCGTCGCAACTATAGCAAACCGCAACCGGCGCCGATCTGCGCGGCCCGCAGGCTCGGGGACCGTCGTGCATAATCAAAACAGGATGGCACTTCTATGGCACCCCGAGAGCTGGCCGCAGCGGCTGGCAGAGTTGGAAGCGCAATCAGGCGACCTGAAAGAAGCGCCCTTGCGGCGCGATGTGCGTTCGCTCGGCATGTTGCTGGGTGAGGTGTTGCGCGAGCAGGCCGGTCAGGAGCTCTTCGACCAGGTGGAAGCACTGCGTCAGGGCACCATCCGGCGGCGCGACGCTGAAGCGAGTGGCCGGACCGAGGAAGCTGCCGCCATCGGCGCTGCCGCGCTCAAGCTTGTTCGCACCCTGGTCCCGGATCGCGCCATTCTGCTTACCCGCGCCTTCGCTTTCTACTTTGAGCTCATCAACCTGGCCGAGACCAACCACCGCAAGCGCCGGCGCATGGCGCTGCGCCTGAGCGGCCAGGCAGGCCGCCAGCGCGGCTCGCTTGAAGGCACGCTCTCCGCGATGCGCCGCGTAGGCATCAGCGCCAGCGAAGCCCTGAACTGGCTGCGACGCGTGCTCGTCATCCCTGTTTTTACCGCGCATCCCACTGAGGCGGCGCGCCGCACGGTCATGTTCAAGCGCCGGCGCATCGGCGAGTTTCTGTCCGCGCTTGACCGCATCCCGGTTCCCGAGCAGGAGTTGGCGCGGCTGGAAGAGCTGGTGCTGGCCGAGATCACCAGCCTGTGGCAGACCGACGAGGTCCGTGCCCGCCGCCCCACCGTCTACGACGAGATCAAGATGGGCCTCGACTATTACGACGTCTCCATCTTCGAGACGCTGCCCGTTCTCTACCGCGAAATCTCCGATGCTCTGCGCGCCTCCTACGACCTTGAGATTGAGCCTCATGAGCTGCCCCAGATCCTGAGCTTCGGCTCCTGGATCGGCGGCGACCGCGACGGCAATCCTTTCGTCACGCCTCAGGTCACCCGTGACGCCATCCAATTGGCGCGCGGGCATCTGCTGCTCTACTACCAGCGGCAACTCGACGTCATCATCGACCTGCTCACCACCAGCGCGCAACTACGGCCGGTCAGCAAGGCGCTGGTGGAGCGGCTCGAGGCTTACCTGGCGGAGGTGCACACGCCGGAGGCGCAGGTCTTCGGCGAGCAATATGAGTTCGAGTACTATCGCCGCTACGTCATCTGCCTCAAAGCGCGTGTGCTGCGGACGCTGCGGCATCCCGGCCCACAGGGCGCGGTGCTGCCGGTGATGCCGTACACGCTCGCCCAGGGCCAGGAAGAACTGGCCCAGGTGCTGCCCCCTTACGCTTCCGTCGATGAGTTCCTTGACGATCTGGAGACGCTGCGCGCATCGCTGGCCGGCAATTGCGGCCTTCGCATCGCGCGCACGCTCGTCGATCCGCTCATCCTGCAGGTGCGCACCTTCGGCCTTCATCTGCATACGCTCGACATCCGCCAGCATGCGCGGGTGCACGCCGTGGCCTTGCGGGAGACGATCAGCGACACCATCGCGCCGTCGTTGCCCGGTGGCCTTTCGGCAGAGACGGCCTCGGTACTGGAAACCTTCCGCGTGGTCTCCGAGGTCAAGGCTGGT
>JAJZNH010000332.1 GCA_021811745.1 Acidobacteriota bacterium | reverse complement strand
ATGCGTTCGATTGCCATTCTGGTTTGCTCAGCGGTGCTGGCGGGAAGCGTGGGCTCTCTATGCGCGCAGACAACGCCTGCCAAGTCTGCCGAGCAACACGGCGTGACGCATCTGCTGCTGCCACCGTCGCCCCACGCATTGCTCCCCGACGCCTTTGACGGCTGGGTGACGGCCAGCCCGATGAAGACACTGAGCGATGCCGAGCAGGCCGATGCGGCAAGCGCCGCGGCGCTGGAGGAGTACGGCTTTACCAGCGGCGTGCTGGCCAACTACAAGCGCGAGGGCGATACCCTGAGCGTGCGCGCGTTGCGCTTTGGCGATGTGAGCGGAGCGTACGGTGCGTACTCGTACTATCGCAAGAATGGATGGCCGAAGGAAGAGATCGGCACCGGCGCTACATCCGACAATAACCGCGTGCTCTTCTGGAAGGGCACCACGGTAGTGGATGCGATGTTCTCGCGGATCGGGCCGATGTCGGCCGGCGAAATGCGCGAGCTGGCGCGGCATCTGCCCGTTCCCGGAGGAACGAAGTCGCTGCTGCCGCCGATTCTCGCTTTCCTCCCGCAGGGTTCGCTGGACAAACGGACGACGCACTATGCAGAGGGGCCAGAAGGCTATTCAGGGGCGGGCGGTGTGCTGCCACCGGATCTGGTAGGGTTCGATCGCGATGCGGAGACGGTGACCGCGAACTACTCATTGCCGTCCGGATCGGCGACGCTCACCATCATCAACTATCCAACGCCGCAGATGGCGACTGCGCAGGAGGCAAAGATCAGCGCCTATCTGAAGGCGGGTAGCCATGCGCAGCCACCTTGGCCCAAGCCTCTGGTGGATTCCGACCAGGCATCGCTGGAAGTGCGTCGCAGCGGGCCTCTGGTGGCTATCGTCAGCGGCGATGCGATTCCCGACGAGAGCCACAGGCTGATCGAGATGGTGCACTACGAGGCCAACCTTACGGCCATCCCGCAATCGAAGGAATCGGAGATTGCGAAGACCGGCAAGCTGCTGATGGGAATTGCGGCCCTGGTGATCATCGGAGCCGGCGCGGCGATCCTGCTTGGCTTTTTCCTCGGCGGAGGCAGGGCACTCTACCGCATTGCACGGGGCAAGCCGGCTTCCACGGTGTACGACGAGGAATTCATCCGTATCGACTTGCGGGAAGACTGGAAGCAAACGACCGGGGTGTCCAACGGGCCGAATCTGAAGCGTTAAGGGGTAGCTAACCCTGTGGAAAACAGGGGGTTAATTAGAAGAAACACCCCTAAATGCCAGTAAAACACGGATTCAAAAAAGAGAACATGTGGCGAACAAATGAAGCAGGGATGGCGTGGAGATGTATTTGTAGGGTATTGAATATAAAGCATTTATTTATTTTAAGATTTCTCCTTGACACTCCCTTCCCTCGCACCTAGTATGCAACGCAGAAAGTTCTGATGGTTTTGCCTCCGTTGGAACTATTCTCCCTGAGGAAGGAGCTGCCCTGTTGCCGGGCGGCTCTTTCCATTTTCGGCCTCTTTCCGCGATGCAAAGCGACGGAGTGTGAAAGCTGGGTCTCAATCCGCCTCTGACGGGTTCAAAAAGCGCTCAACTCGGATTCATCCGAGGCGGGACAGACCACGCATTCGCCGCAGGACTCCGTTATCGGCAGGCTTATAGGCAGTTGGCGTCGAGACGCATCGCCTCCGCCGCAGCGTGGCGCCGCAACTTTACCTTCCTCATGCGCAAAGATACAATCGTAGAAGCAAGCCGACGTAGCTCAGCTGGTAGAGCAGCTGATTCGTAATCAGCAGGTCGTCAGTTCAAGTCTGACCGTCGGCTCCAGCTTTATTGCACACATCGCAAAGATTTTGCGGGCCATCCGAGGCGCATACTCGGATGGCCTGTTTGATTCTGCGCATCTTTACTTGCGAGGCCGCTGGCGAGCAGGTCAGTCCCGCGCAGACTGCGTAAAGATGGGTTGCTTGCAGGCTTTATGCGGACCGGGAACTCCGTTGATCGACCGCCAGAAGAGACACAATCGACTCCCTCGCGTGAAATTGCAGCGATTCAATAACGGGTCAGACCGCACGCATGTTATTCGAGGATCTTATTTCTCAGTCCATCAAAGGTAAAGTCCGGTCCGCGGACAAAATCCATGAGCGACTTCTCGCGCGATCGGACTCGCTCGACTGCGCCGGGCAGCGCATCAAGGCTCTCGCGGGGTACCGTGATCAGTCCGTTCTCGTCTCCGTGCAGCAGATCCTGGGGACGGATTGCCAGGCCATGGATCTGGACCGGGATGCCCACCCGGACAATGCGCGCATACGCATGGCTCGCTACGGCTCCGCGGGCAAAATAGCGAAACTTCATGGCGCGCACTTCGGGTATATCCCGAATCGCGCAATCGGTGACCAGGCCGATCGCTCCCAGCCGTGTGAAGATGGTCGCCATGACCTCGCCACAATGGGCTGCATATTCCGGATGCGGGCCGATTTCCTGAAGTACCACAACCGCCGGCTTGGGAGATGCAGCAACCGCCGCATAGAGGTTGAGAAACATATTCCAGTCTGGCTGCCCCTGTGTCATCGACTCGACGTGGGCGGTGACTGCGTAACCCACCATTCGCCCGAGTTCGGGAAAGAGGCATCGAACGTGAAGAGGTGCAAATCCTTCTGATCGCGGCCTGAGTCCCAGAAGCTCAATTGCGTTGGAGACTGTTGGAGTATCGACGGTCTGCAGGTAATCAATGGACGATGGATCAGGTTCTGCTGGGGGTTGCATATGCCTCCTCGTAACTGCTGGCCAGCGCGTTGCACGTGTGTCGGATGAGCTTGAGCCGGCTCCGATGCCAGCCGCAGTTGGTCACCGCAATCATAGAACAGTGCGGCCTCCTCTAAC
>JAJZNH010000700.1:646-2877 GCA_021811745.1 Acidobacteriota bacterium | reverse complement strand
TTCGTCCACCATGTATTGGTGACCAGGGTCGAGAGCTGGCTCGACCACACAAACGCCAGCGCATCGCCGAGGGTCGTGTCTGTAAGCGTCTGCGCGAACGCCTCCGTTGCGCTGCGGTGCTTCGCATAGCTGGTGCAGAGGAAACGGTTCACGTCGGCAGCATCGCTGAACCAATTGTTGTACATGTGCCCAATCTCGCGGCCGTCCCGGGCCAGATGATGCGGAAAGAACCAGCTCATCGTGAAGCGAATCTCCGCCTTTTGCCCCGGCGCCAGCTTCACCGTGGAAGCCAGAGCGCCGGTTCCCCAGGTCAGGTGCCGAGGACCGTTGTCTTCGGCCAGATTGTTATAAACCTCCTTCAGCAACTCACGGTCTGCATCCGTGCCACCATTCGGATTGGCCACGCGCGCATCGGCGAAGATCCGCGCCAGCAGCGCGTCCGCGCTCAGCTCCTTGATCTTCTGTGCCACCTGCGCGGCGGAAAGCGCATCGATGGCATCCAGCGAAGGCAATCCAATGCTCGGGTCGGTGCTTCCCTTCGTGTTTGGCAGCCGCCCGGTGCTCTGGAAGCCGGCCAGAACATCCACGGTCATGGAATGAATGCGCTCCGTCCGCCAGTGGCATTCGCCGGGCAGCATGTACTGGCGAAACGTGCCGGCGATATAGGAAGGATCGCCGCCCGTGACCGAAAGGCACATGTTGCCGATTCCCGACGGGAAATCCGTCTGTGCAGCGGTCTCCAGCATCAGCCTGGTCACATCGCCGTCCTGTGAGCTCGTATTGGTCAGCTTGCGATCCGCCAGCGCCGAGGCCAGCGGATTATCGAGGAACCCCGCCAACGACACTTCGACCGCATCATTGGAGATATTTTCCAGCGAATAGACCATATGGAAACCCGGCGTACCGGACTCGCGCGCGTTGCCCGGGAAGAACGGCGAAAAGGCCTGCGCCGAGACGCGAACCGGCAGCGTCGGATCGTTGTAGCGCAGCCCCGTCATCGGGAACCACGCGAAGTAGTCGATCGACTCCACATCCTGCGCGAAGGGCAGCGAATAAAGATCATTCTCATCGGAGCGCAGATAAAGCCGGCGCACCTCGGGCGCTCCACCGGAAATCTTGCGCGCCCGCAGCAGAAAACGCAGATATTGCGGTCCCGGCGGCGGAGGCGCCGTAGTCGAATGCACGTTCTGTCCCCAGGGGCCCGCATTGAAGATCTGCCACTCGTAGAAGCAGCCGTCAGCGCGAATCTCCACGAAGCCCGTGCCAATTCCCCCCAGGGCCGCGCCAGAGCCCATCGGCATGGTTTCCGGAATCGTCACCGGCACACGAGGCGTATGCGGGCCAGACGCCGCATTGCGCGTGCCTTGCTGCCTTTGGCCGCCGCCACTGCGATGCACTGAAACCTGGTAAGGCGCGGCAAAGGCGCCGGGGGAAGTAACAGCCGCGCTGCCCGCGGCCGCAACTGTCGTCAGGAATTTGCGGCGGGAAAGAGTCACTCAATACTCCGAATCAGGAAAGATTTCCGTTTTTTGAATCAGGCCAAAAGACGCTGCGCGCAACGGCCCAATTATAAGCGGCGCCCTCCGCATTGCCGTGCTCCGCACTCAAGCAGGCTGTGTGCGAAATACCGGCACCCGGCTCCGCATCACTTTTCCGCGAACTTCGCTTGCGCGCCACCGCGCAGATGAATCGACAGAAATTCCTTTATGGCCTCAAGATTTTCGGTGTAGAACCGCGGATCGGCCCAGAAGGTATGCCTGCCGCCTTCCGCCTGGAAAAACCGCACGGGCACACGCGCGGCCTTCAGAGCATTCGTAAAGGCCACCGCTTCGGCAAACGGCACCGTCTGGTCCGCCGTGCCATGGCCCACATACATCGGCGGCGCTCCCGGATGAACATGAAAGACCGGCGAGGCATCCTTGCAGGCATCCATTTTTGCTTCGCATGTGCCGCCCAGATACGCCGTAATCATTCCGGCCTCATGGGTCCTGGCCATATCGGTAAGATCCAGAACGCCATTCAGAATCACGCCCGCCTGCACTGCCGAGGCCGATCCTGCCTGCGCCTCATATTTGGCCAGTCCCGTTCCCAGAGGCAGACCCGAGGGATTCAGCGCCACCAGCGCTGCCAGTTCGCCACCCGCCGAACTGCCCGCCACGGCCACGCGCGCCGGATCCAGATGATACTGCGCGGCATGGTCGCGGAAGAACTTCACCGCGGCCAGCGATTCA
>JAJZNH010000700.1:0-636 GCA_021811745.1 Acidobacteriota bacterium | reverse complement strand
AAAGGGAACGGGATCGACATCATATTCGATCGTGAAGCAGACATAACCATCCTCCGCCAGCGCCTTGATCAGCTTGATCATCTGATGGCGATTTCCGTTCTTCCAGCCGCCGCCGTGGATGAAGACAATGCCGGGATGAATGCCCTCTTTCATGGGTATATACACATCCGCCAGCAGCGGCCCGTGCGCGCCGTTCGTATACACCACTCGGCTTGTGACGGTAAATCCCTCATCCACCGGCCCGGTCTCTCTCCGCTGCGCGTGGAGAAGCCATGCCCCGCCCAGAAAAAATAATGAAGCAACCGCACATGCAATCTTGCCGTAGATTCGCACACCCAAACCCCGTTCCCTGAACATTCCACGCGGTCTTCTTCCCGCTGGCAGCGCGCAGCCTGTCCCGAAGTACTTTTGAACAAGCTCTTGCGAAGAATCCGCATGGCTTTGGCCTGTCAGAATAGCAAACTTCGCTCTGTGCTGTCCGGCAACGCCTCACCATAAAATGCAACAGCCCCGGCCAATGGTCTGGCCGGGGCTGTTTTTGATGCTGGTTTTACAGATGAATTAGAACTCCAGCCGCATCGTCAACTGGATCTGCCGTGGTGTGTTGTGCGACGAAAGCATATTCTCAATGCCGTC
>JAJZNH010000372.1 GCA_021811745.1 Acidobacteriota bacterium | reverse complement strand
CGTTCTACATATTGGAGTTTGCCGAAACAAGGGCACCACCACGCTGGAGCTATAAGCCAGAGGTTTCCAACTCCCACCTGCCATCCGAGGTCAGATACTCATGGATCGCGGCGGCTGCCTTGCGGCCGGCGCCCATGGCCAGGATGACTGTGGCGCTGCCGGTGACAATGTCGCCACCGGCGAAGACTCCGCGCTTTGAAGTGCGAGTGGTTTCCGGATCGGCGGCGATGTAGTTGTGCGAGTTGGTCTTCAGGTCCGGCGTAGTGCTCTGGATGAGCGGATTGGCGGTGGTGCCTACGCCGATGATGACGACGTTGGCAGGCAGGATGAACTCCGAGCCTGCGACCGGAATCGGTCGGCGGCGTCCGCTTGCGTCAGCCTCGGCGAGTTCCATGCGCACGCAGCGCGCGCCGGTGAGCCAGCCCTTCTCATCGCCGAGAAACTCGACCGGGGCGGTCAGCATCTGGAACTCAATCCCCTCCTGGCGGGCGTGTTTAACCTCTTCGGCGCGGGCCGGCATCTCGGCTTCTGAGCGCCGGTAGACTAGCGTTGCGGTCCTGGCGCCCAAACGCCGCGCTGTACGCACCGCATCCATGGCTGTATTGCCGCCGCCGACAACAATCACGTCGCGGCCGCGACAGTCATAGATTGGCTCGTCGAACTCCGGGAACTGGTAGGCGCGCATCAGGTTGGTGCGGGTAAGGAATTCATTGGCCGAATAGACGCCGTTGAAGTGCTCGCCGGGGATGCCGAGGAACTGCGGCAATCCCGCGCCGGTGGCGATGAAGACCGCGTCATAGCCCTCGATGCGCATCAGTTCGTCGATGGTGACGCTCTTACCCACCACAACGTTGGTTTCGAATTCGACACCCATGCGGCGCAGATTGTCGACTTCCGTCTTCACAATCGACTTGGGCAGGCGGAACTCCGGTATGCCGTAGACAAGCACGCCGCCAAGCTCGTGCAACGCCTCGAAGACGCGCACGCGGTGGCCCTTCTGGATGAGGTCGCCGGCGCATGAAAGTCCCGCCGGCCCGCTGCCCACAATGGCCACGCTCTTGCCGGTGGAGGGCGCAATCGCAGGCAATCCAAGCTTGCCGCTCCTGCGCTCGTAGTCGGCGATGAAGCGCTCCAGGTTGCCGATGGCTACGGGCGCGCTTTTTCTGCCCAGCACGCATCCGCCCTCGCACTGGTTTTCCTGCGGGCAGACGCGTCCGGTGATGGCAGGCAGCGCATTGTCCTCGCGCATTTTGGCCGCGGCGGCCAGATAATCGCCCGCGTAGATCAGCGCCACGACCTCTTTGATCTTGACGCCTACCGGGCATTGCATCACGCAGCCGGGCTTGGCGCAGGCGATACAGCGTGTCGCTTCGGTGAGCGCATCGGCTGGCGGCAGGCCCAGATTCACTTCCTCAAAGTTGCGGCTGCGGATTTCAGGGTCGAGTTCAGGCATGTGCGTGCGCACGATCTTCATTCTTTCCTTCAGGGGAAGCGTGTTCTTCTCAGACATAGTGCTTCTCCCCGGCAGCCAACTCTTCGCGCAGCCGCTCCAGTTGTTCATCCTTGTGTTCGTTGAATTGCTTGAGCGATTCGCATTCCTTGTCGCGGTACATCGCGTTGCGCTGCATCAGAACCCCGAAGTCAACCATTGAGGCATCGAACTCCGGGCCATCCACGCAGGCGAACTTGCTTTTGCCGTCGAGCAGCACACGGCAGCCGCCGCACATGCCCGTGCCGTCCACCATGATGGAGTTGAGGCTGACCATGGTCTTGATGCCGAGCGGTGCGGTGAGCTGCGCCACGGCGCGCATCATCGGCACCGGGCCGACAGCGAGGACAAAGTCAATTTCGCGCCCTGCGGCGATCAGGTCGTTGAGCTTTCTGGTCACCAGCCCCTGTTCACCGTAGCTGCCGTCGTCGGTCATGATGTAGGTTTCGCTGCTGGCCTGGCGCACCTCGTCTTCAAAGATCACCATCTCCGCGCTGCGCGCTCCCTCGATGAAGACCACGTGATTGCCTGCCTCTTTGAGCGCATAGGCCGTGGGCAGCGCCATGGCCGTGCCCACGCTGCCGGCAAGAATGGCGACCGTGCCGTAGTTGGCAATCTCCGACGGGTGACCGAGCGGGCCGACGACGTCCAGAATGGAGTCGCCCGCCTCAAGACAATTCAGCATCGAAGTGGTTTTGCCGACCGCCTGCACCACGATGGTGACGGTGCCGGCCGCCGGGTCGGCAGCCTTGATGGTGAGCGGAATCCGCTCGCCTCTCTCATGCAGGCGGAGAATGACGAACTGCCCCGGCCTCTGCTTGCGCGCGATGCGCGGCGCTTCCACCACAAACTGCTTGATGTTGAGGCCGACGCAGCGAGCTTCGACAATTTTGTACATGCAGATCCAGCTCCGAATTGCCAGCACTCCTCAGCGATCCGCTTGTGCACACGGCTGGGGAGGCTGGTCGCGAGGGCGAATCGCCCTCCACCTCGGGGCAAATTCAGCGCCAATCCCATTATTCAGGAGCGGGCGGCTGCTTAGTTGTGATGTGGATCACGGAGGGAATTTTCGTAGGGGTTGGGGCTGCCAAATTGCGGGAGCAATCTGCTCCCGCAACCGTGGTTGAAGCTTCGCTCTTTCAGTTCAGCGCGTGATGTCGATGTGCAGGGGCAGATTGCGCGAGGAATCGCCGGCTGCAATGGTGTACGTCCCCGGCGCAACCTTCCAGTTGTGATCCGGCGTTGACCAATACGAGAATGCGCGCGGCTGAAGGTTAAACTCCAACTGCTGCGATGCGCCCGGATCCAACTGGACCTTGGCAAATCCGCGCAATTGCAGCGGCGGTTCGCCGGCATCCTTCGGATAGCCTACGTAAATCTGCGCAACCTCCGCG
>JAJZNH010000757.1 GCA_021811745.1 Acidobacteriota bacterium | reverse complement strand
CAAGGCGATGCTGCCTGCCAGAAAATCACGACGGTTCATATTCCTATCCTCTCTTTTCGTCTTTAGGACCGAATTGCGCTCCACTGCATGCCCGAAGTACCGTGCGATGCCCGGTTCTCAGGAGAAGATGGAGCAGGATGCTCCGGCCAGTGCGTCCTGCACGCCGGCCGTTTGGGCCCCGTGATCATGAGGTTTTTACGGCTGCGTGCCAGTATACCGTCTGGGACGTGAACTGAAGCCAGTACCACAAGTGCTCCAGCCTGGAATGTCTACCTGCTGCCATGCGAAGACGGCCCGCCCGAAATCCTCAGGTTCATACCCGAAATTGTGATCCACATCACATTCATCGGTGCCCGATGGCACATCTCTGTCCTCTCCTTGGTGGCACGCTCCCTTGTGTGGGGTAGATACCATGCCGGAGTCTGGCCACCATCGCTGGTCGCATCCGGCAGTGATTCTGGTCGCTACCGACCTAGGCGACCTGGATCACTTGATGCCGTTTGCGCTTGAGCAGGCAGCCGAAACGGGGGCGCGCCTGATCGTTGTTCATGCGCTTGCCTCCAGCGCAGCGATGTCTGTGGACGCCGCAGGTATGCCCTACTACGATCCCTCAGGCGCTTTGGATTTCGCTGAGAAAGAGATAGCGCCTTGGTGCGACACAGCGCGCCGTCAGGGCCTCACGTGTGATCCGCTCGTGCGGGAGGGCCATCCCCCACAGCAGATCGCCGCTGCCGCCCGCCAGTTCCAGGCAGACCGTGTCGTTCTCGGGACCCGGAGCCGCAGCAAGCTGAGTAAGCTGCTTATCGGCTCCGTGGCAGAGCAAGTGCTGCGCTCGGTCAACCTCCCGGTCATCACCGTGGGACCTGAGGCTCATCTCCCGGTGGAAGGCCACGACCGCCAACGTGTCGTGCTGCATGCCACCACACTCAGAGAGACCTCTCGCCCGAGCGCGGCGCTTGCCTGCCAAATTGCTGCCGGCCAGCATGCCAAGCTGGTTTTGCTTCATGTGCTGCCGCCCAAATTTGAGTTGGAGCGCGAGGGCCTTGCCACCGGAGACGACTCTACGGCCATACGCGAACTGCGCATTCTTGCCGCTGAGACCATGGCCGGCTGTTGCCTGACCGTCGAACCGGCGGTTGTACACGGCAACCCCGCCATTGAGATTCTGGCGGAAGCATCGGAGCGCGATGCATCCCTGATCGTGCTCGGCGCCACTCACCGCTCCGCCTTTGAGAATCTCACCCGAGACCGCACCGTCTATCGCGTCCTGGCTCACGCCCGCTGCCCGGTGCTGACGCTGCGCGAGCCCCTGGGCATGCCGGCCGAGGCGTCCGCGGCGGACGCCGTTGCCCACATCTGACCCACCCGATCGCCGATGGGTTCACTGCCAGAACCAGGCTGGAATTGAAAATGCGGGTGAACGGTGCGCAGTCCTTACACAGACGGCCACGCACGCAAGTCTGTTTCCGAGTCTGTGTCCAGGATGGCGAATGAGGAAAAGAGAACTAGGCCGTGAGCCGTTCCAACTGCTCCGGCTTCACGATTGTCAGGCTGGTGCCTTTGATCGTGATCCACTGGTCGCGGCGGAACTGGTTCAGGAGGCGTGTGACCGTTTCACGTGAGGTTCCGGCCATGTTGGCAATCTCCTCGTGCGTCAGCGCCATGGTGAACTTGATCTCTGGTTTGCCGTTGGCGGCGGAGCGACCCCAATCAAGCAGCAGCCGCGCCAGCCTTCCCGCCGCCGAGCCGGAGAGCGCCAGCCGCTTGGCGTCATGGAAGACCGTCATATATTCGCCGGAGAGCGCCTGCGCCGCGTGCATCGAAGCAATCCCGTGGCGGCCCAGAAACTCGATAAACTCCTGCTTGCGGACCGTCTTCACCTGGCATGGCTCGATGGCCTCGGCCGTAACCTCGTGGGGAACGTTGGCCAGCACGGCGCTTAACCCCATTACGTCACCCGGACCCGCAATTTTCAGGATCATCGTCTTGCCGTCTCGCGACGTCGAAGAGATCTTCACCTGGCCAAAGCAGATCACAAAAACGTTACGCGCCGGGTCGCCCTCTGAAAACAGCTTGGCGCCGCGCGCATGATTCATCATGATCCCGATCCCGTCATAATCCGCCAGGGCCTCGGGGGTGAGATTGCAGAACATACGCAGATGGCGGTGTTCGCAATTCAGACAATCTTCCGGCGGGTGATGGGTGTGACTCGAAGGCATACAATTTCCGCTGGTCAAATTGAAGTATAGCGCATTCTTCCAATGGAGTCGTTGGGGAATGGCCTCAAATTCAGTTGCGGGGAGAGGATTCGCCCGGTGGCCAACGCTTCTGGCTCCGGGGCCCTGGTTTACGCCTGGGCAATTTGCGAACTGGGACGGCGGGTGCGCACTATGCGGCTCATACAGCAGGATATATAGGCCCGGGAGACTTCGCGGGCCAGCTCCTCCAAAAGCCGCATCCGCAGCGGAGGATAGCTCTGGAACGCCCGGTCTAGCTGCTCCATCGGCAGTAACAGCAGCGATCCCGGAGTGAGTGCGCTGAGCGTATAAGTATGACGCCCATCCCCCAGTGCCGCTGCCAGTTCCACCAGTTCTCCAGCGCGCGCCGGGCCCAGATTCAAGCGCGTCTTCAGGCGCTCCGCTTTACGCAGAAATTGCCCCGAAACCACCACGTAAAGTCCCTTGCACGGCTCCGACTGGCGGAAGATGATCTCACCCGAATCGCATTCGATTGATTCGGCCGAATCCGTCAGCAGACCGCCCGTCGCCGGCGGGCAATCCAGCAGTTCCGCCAGCGGGCGAGCCGCGACAGCCTCCATTTGCCCTGACCTCGCGTCAAGTTGCATGGTCGCATCTCCCTCTGTCTAGGCCCGAAAATCCATTCTCGCGGC
>JAJZNH010000534.1 GCA_021811745.1 Acidobacteriota bacterium | reverse complement strand
TCGGGCGTCTACCTGGAATGCCCGAACAAGAAGAAGTCGGCCGAAGAAGATACCTCGTCCCGGAAGCGGAGCAAAAAGGCAGCCGAGCCCGCGGAGAGCGCTGTGGCATGCAGCTATTCCAAGCGGATCGGAGACGCGCCACCCCCGCCAACAGCTGAGACACACGGTCCCGTGGCAGAGAAGAAAGAGTTGCAGCCGGCTTAACTCACCAGCCGCACATCCCAACCGCGTGACGGCCATGCCGATTCTGCATGGTCTCGCGTGGGCTTCTGCCGGGCGCGGCTGCCTCTTTGAGGTTGTGTGCAACAGGGGCCAAGCTGAAGCCGATCGCCTCTATGCGGCTGCGGAAGACTCGGCGCCTTGAAAAGGCACGGCTTCCGATGCGATGGAAAGAGCCCGATTTCGGCATGAATGCCCGAAGAACGTTCTTCAGGGGCAAAAGCCCTCACGCATTGGCGGCGTTAGCAGCGTGGCTACCAGCCTCGCACATGGCGGGCAGGCGCGCACTCACAAGAAGGACGTTCTGGATGCGCCGGCGGCTGGTCGCTTTAGAGATGCTCGACGGAAGTTCTGAACCAAGGACAGCAAGTTAACTCCGCTGCGCGGAATCGCGAGTTCGCAAGTTGGCGGGTGTCTATGACAGACCTGCGTTTCATCTATCGTGGGTCGCCGACAACGGCGTTGAACTTTTGCAAAGCCCTGCCTGTTGAATTCCTCCCGGTTGTCGTAATATCTTTTCAACCCTTCAAGGAGCGCATGCGCGCTTGTTCTGTCGTTGTCACCGGCCTGCTTCGCGCAGAAGCCGCTGCGCTCGCCGTGGGACCTGACAAACGTTAAAGTAACGAATGTTCCCTATACATGCCCCAAGCCGGCGCTGCTCTCGCCCGACCTCACAACTTCAGCCTTCTACGGTGACAGCAAAGGCTCGATCATCGACCCTGCGAAATGGAAGGCCTACGTAGCCAGTTCGGGGCCGGTGAAAAATCTGGGCAATGAGGCCGTGACTGCCGCCGACGCATTTCAGACAACCGGCAGTCGTCAGGCCGCCGAGTGCGTCCTGAAGCTCGAAAAGACTGAGGCGCTGAACAAGGCACTGACCGGCAAGATGTCGTCGAGTCAGGCCTACTTCGTGCAGGGATGGGTCATCGGCGCATTGGGAATCGCGTACCTGAAGGTGCGCGACAGCGGCGTGATCGACAGCGCCGATTCCAGGCTGCTGACCGACTGGATGAAAAACGTCTCGCAGCAGACCATCGCCTACTACGATGCCAGAAAGGCCAAGGCCCCGAATGGCAACCAGAACAACCATCTCTACTGGGCCGGCGTGCAGGTAGGCGCAATCGGAATTGCCGCCAATGACCGCAGCCTGTTCAATTGGGCGGTTGCCGCGTACCGCAACGGCATTCGGCAGATTACGCCGGAAGGCACCATGCCTCTGGAGATGAGGCGCGGGCAGCGCGCTCTGCATTATCACCTATATGCGATTTCGCCGCTGGTGTACCTGGCCGAATTCGGCGAGGATAACGGCATTAACCTCTACGCTGAAGACGACTACGCGCTTAAGCGGGCCGTAGACCGCTCGATCGCCGGATTGGACGGCAGCGGCTACTTCGACAAGGCCACCGGCATCAAGCAGGATCTGCCGGACGGTCCACCGTCGGCAGAGGCCATCAGCTGGGGCAAGGTGTATGTGCACCGCTTCCCTGATCCAGCCATCTCCAAGCTGCTCTCTGAGGCGCCCTCGCTCTCTTACATGTACCTGGGCGGGCTGCCGCCGTACTGAGGGCAGTTGATAGATTTCAGCCATTAGCAGTCAGCTTCCAACCGCACGGCGCCCGGGTCTTGCTCTTCCTGCCCGGGCGCCGTCATGGTTTTTCTAGGGGTACAAATTTTGCCGGATTTTTATGGGCCGGGCCTTGCGCGGATTCGTCGCATCGGTTATTTTACTAACCAGTTAGTTAATTATGTCTCTCAACAGCCAGCCTCGAACCCAACACGAGCGCGCTGACCAAACCAGGGCCCGCATTCTGGATGCCGCCATCGTCGAGTTCAGCGAGAACGGGCTCGCCGGAGCGCGCACCGAGCAGATTGCCAGTGCGGCCGGCGTGAACAAGGCGCTGCTCTACTACTATTTCCAGGGCAAGGATGCGCTCTATGCGGCCGCGCTGGAAGCAGTGGCCGAGCGCGTGGTCGCTGCCGGCCTGGCCGTGCTGGAGAGCAAGCGCTCGGCGGGCGAGCGGCTGGTCCGCTTTGCGCTCAACCATTTTGACCGCATTCATTCGCAGCGTGCCTTCCAGAACCTGATGCAGCAGGAGATGGTGCGTCTTCACCGCGGCGAGGAAAATGCGCTCGCATCCCTGGTTGAGAAAGTCTTTCGGCCCATGATGCCGCGCATCCTGGATCTTTTCGTGGAAGGCAGAGCCTCCGGCGAGCTGATTCCCGTAGACCAGTGGCAGATGATGTACGCGGCGCTGGGGGCCAACGTGTTTTACTTCCTCTCCGCGCCCGTGGTGCGCATGATGACGGAGAACAATCCCCTGGAACGGAGCGCGATGGTAATGCGGCGCAGGGCGGCTGTTGAGTACCTGGGAATGACGATCTTTGCCGACCGCAGGCACGGAGCACGAGTGGCGGCGCGCGTGCTGGCCGATACACCCATGCCCGAGAGCGATGCGCTGACGCTGTTTGAGGTGAAAACAAAGTGAGTGCGCGCAATCGAGTCTTCGTCATCCTGGGCCTGCTGACGCTGGGGTCGCTGATCTGGTACCTGGTGACTGTCCCGCGGTCAGATGAAATCCAACTGATCGGCACCGTGGATGCAAATGAGGTGGTGGTAAGCTCCAGGATTCCCGGGCAGATTGAAAAGCTGACGGTGGTTGAAGGGCAAAAGGTAAA
>JAJZNH010000945.1:1763-2896 GCA_021811745.1 Acidobacteriota bacterium | reverse complement strand
TGGCTTGACCGAAAGGGCGGAACTGGTTCGCGAGGGCCTGAAGGCGTTGATCGCCCGGGAAGCGGGACGAAGGCTGCTCGCGCTGGCCGGGAGGGCGCCGAAGATGGAGAAGATTCGTAGAACGCGCGTGCAAGAGTCATGATTCTGGCCGACACCTCCATCTGGATCGAGATGTTCCGCAAGGCCAGATTCAAGGCGGAAATGGCAGAGCTGATCGCAACCGACCAGCTCTGCATTCATCCGTTCGTGGTCGCGGAGCTGGCCTGCGGCTCTCTTCGCGACCGGAAGAGGACGCTCACCAACCTGGATAAGCTCACCGCGTTGCCGGTCGTGCGTCTGGCAGATGTTCGCGTGATGATTGAAGCCCGGCGACTGTGGGCCAGGGGGATTGGCCTGACGGATGCGCAATTGATTGCATCGTGCCTGGCGACTCCGGGGACGCACCTGTGGACACTCGATCGGCCGCTCGGCAGGGTCACTGAAGCCCTGGGAATTCGTGCGGCGGTGCACACGCGTCCCAGGACACAACCATAAATCTGTCCCGGTTGCCTCACCCGGCGGGGCACACGGGTGGCCCCGGTTTCATGTGAGAGTTTATCCGGCCGAGGGTGCCCACGGTCCCTCGCATTTGATGGGGACCGGGGATGGATCGAGCGAACGCTCACGTCCTCCGGATTGATCCCGGAAAAGCGCTCCTTCACGCCAGCATCCCGTTTCTCGAACGTATCACCGGCAACTTTCACTCCCACTTCGGCAAACCATCGCACCCCCCGGCGGGGATGGCCCGAATTTTTCGCTCCAATGACCGCGGGCAGGCTGGAACTGAAGCCGAGGTCGGCATGGGGTTTTCCCCCCCGCCGCCCAGGCCGTCAAGCCCTTCCCCATCTCCTTCCCCTCAATCGCCTTTCCTATCTGCGGTTTCCCTCCAACGCCCCATTGCCGATTTTTTCTTCGCGCCGTACTATCCTGATCCGGGGATCGGAAACCGCAATGCGGCTCGGCCGGATCTTCGTTCACCAAGCGTGACCTTCCTTCGCAAAATAGACCGCTTTGCCACCATGGAATCGGCCTTTTTCTCGATCTTGCCCGCGAATTTTTCCGCCCCGTGAATACCGGCAAACACTTGCTGATAA
>JAJZNH010000945.1:0-1753 GCA_021811745.1 Acidobacteriota bacterium | reverse complement strand
GCGGCCGGAGGCAGCGGCGGCGGCTCTCCCACCCAGATTCCCAGGGTGCCCTGTCCAAACCTCGCGGGAGGCGAGAGGGTAACCTTCCGAAACATCTCCTCCACCCATGCCCAAGGGACCTCGGGCACACCTTCCCCCTCGCGCCGGTCGGGTCGCGGACATGCCCGTAAGTTCCTTAAGAATCAAACGCGTGCAAATAAGTCATTTAGTTTCAAACATTTACAGAAAAGCCCTCTCGCTAATCCCTTTAAAATCAAATATTTCCCGTCACACGTGGGGGTGGGGCTGGCGGGTGAGCTGATTGGATCCGCGGACAACTTTGAGCCAATGTCGTCCGCTACACTGGAGAGCGTCGATTGATTTCCCCTTGAGAAGGGCTCAAAACATGCGTAAACTTGCTGGCCTGCTTTTGTGTGCCGCTCTCGTGCCCGCGGCGCTGGCGCAAGACCCGTCTCCCGCGTCCGCCGATGCATCCTCCGCGCCGGCCACGGTGCAGGTGGATCTGGCCCGCAGCGAGGGCGTCTTCCGTCCCATCACCAACTGGTTTGGCATGGACGAGTCGAATTACGCCTCGATGCCCTACGGCCGGCAACTGATGCGCGAGCTGCACGACCTGAGCCCTTCGCCCATCTACATCCGCTCGCATCACCTGCTCACATCGGGGAACGGCGTGCCGGAGCTCAAGTGGAGCTCGTCGAACGTGTTCCGCATCGGGCCCGATGGCAAGCCCATTTACGACTTCACCATCACCGACCGCACCTTCGACGCGTACAAGAAGGCGGGCGTGCGTCCCATGGTCGAGCTGGGCTTCATGCCCAAGGACCTGGCCGCCAACGTTCCCGGCATCACCGAGTACCAGCTTCACTATCCCAAGCCGACCATGGGCGGATCGGTGAACAACCCGCCCCGCGATTACAACCTGTGGCGCGACCTGATCCATACCTACGTGGCGCACCTGGTCCAGCGCTATGGCGCGGATGAGGTCCGTACCTGGTACTTCGAAGTCTGGAACGAGCCCGACATCGTGTACTGGCACGGAACGCCCCAGGAGTATTTCAAGCTCTACGACTATGCCGTGGACGGCGTGCGTGCTGCGCTGCCGGACGCGCGCGTGGGCGGCCCCGCGCTGGCCGGCCCCGCGGCGCCCAAGGAGGCCGCGTTCTTCCGCGCCTTCCTGGACCACTGCCAGAACGACCGCAGCGCGGCGAACGGCAAGCCGATTCCGCTCGACTTCATATCCTTCCATCCCAAGGGCCGCCCGCGGATTCTTGACGGTCATGTGCAGATGGGTCTCTCCAACGAGCTGCAGACAACCGAGGCCGGCTTCCGCATTGTGGCCAGCTACCCGAAGTTTCGCCAACTGCCCATCATTCTCAGCGAGGCCGATCCCGAGGGCTGCGCCGCCTGCTCGGCCAGGGAGCATCCCGCCAACGCGTACCGCAACGGCCCGCTCTACGCGTCCTATACCGCGGCGGCCGTCAAGTCCATGCTCGATCTTGCAGCGCAGGACCAGGTCAACCTGATTGCCATGGTCTCCTGGTCATTTGAGTTCGAAAACGGCGGCATCTTCGAAGGGCTGCGCACCATGTCCACGCGCGGCATCGACAAGCCGATCCTCAACCTGTTTCGCATGATCGGCCTGATGCGCGGCGACCGCGTGGCGGCCACCAGCTCCGGCCGCATTCCGCTTGAGGATTTGGTCCAGAACGGCGCCCGCAGCGCGCCCGATATCGACGCGCTGGCCACGCGCAAC
>JAJZNH010000068.1 GCA_021811745.1 Acidobacteriota bacterium | reverse complement strand
CGGCGATGCGTGCGGCGGCATCCGTAACGCCAATGGAGTGTTGAAACGTGTAATGAGACTTGGCGTCCACCACCTCCGCAAATGCCTCACAGACGGAGTCGATGTGCGCGGCGGAGATTCGGCGCGTTTCGCCGGGCGAGAGATCGATCACCGCAGCCCGCGCGCCGTGTTCTGCCTCCGCGGAGGTTTGCCCTCCCTGGGGCAGACACTGCCGCCACAGGGCGCCGCTTTGGTGCAGGGATTCGGCGGCCTTCACCACTTCGGGATCGAACCAGCGTCGATTGCGCTGCTGCAGGACGAGCATGGCCGATTCGGGACCGCGCTCGCCGGCGAAGACGTCCAGGTGCTGTGCAACAGCCATCACGCGCGCCAGCGCAGATATCGCTGTTCCCCGCAGCCGTTGCGGATAGCCGCTGCCGTCCCAGTGCTCATCCAGGCTGCGCACAGCCAGCGCGGTTTGTTCGCTCATGCCGATTTTACGAACGATGCTCGCGCCACGGTCGCAACGCATCTGAATCATCTCTTCATTGTTGCGGTGCTGCGTAAGTCCAATCTGCACGATGCGCGCCACCCGGCGCGCCGAGTTCGCATCCGGCAACACGTTGCGCCAAAGCAGACGCAGCGTGGAAAGGCGCGGCTGATACGGCCGTGTCCAGTCTTCCAGCTTGACACCTGCCTTGACCGCACGATCGTCGCCGCCGCCGATGATCTGGCACATGCGCGTCGCGTTGCTGCTGCAGCCAATGTCTTTCAGCAGCAGGGCGTGATAGAGATCGGCTAGCTCGACATCGGATAGGCCGATTTCCATCCCCAGCCGCATGCCAAGCAGACAGCTCCGCAGAGTGTGCCCCGGCACGGCGCCCTCGGTCAGATCCAGAGCAAAGGACAAGGCCGAGATCACCTCAGCCAGCGACGGCGCGCCACCTTCAGCAGAATCCTGCTCGAATTTCATATTTTGACGATACATTCCTGACACTGGCGCAGCTCCAAACCTACGAAGGGATATCGGAAGAATAGCTCGGAAGAATAGCGCAGTCTGCTTTTCGCACAGTCTTTGGAGTTCTGTCTCCGCGGCCGAATTCCGCCGAATCCCGGCGGCGGGCGCCACTGCGGGCAACCGCTCAAGTGCTTGAGAAACTGCTGGTTCGATGCCTTTGATCGCGTGAAAGGCCAGGCCTCGCCCGTTGACCGGTCGGTATTTCTTCCCCAGGCCCTCGACAGCCGCGCACGGTTCGTTTGCGCCCGAATCCACAGGGCCTCCCGCCCGGATCGCCTCTTTCTTTCTTTCACTGCCCATCCAAACCGCCTGAACCCCCAACCACCGGAACCGCACCCATCCGCATCGAGGGCTCAGCGAGGAAGGGAGACTGCCTGCTTGAGAGCATCAGCCACTTCCTGCTGCTGGTTCGCAGTCATGCGGTTGAAAAAGGGCAGTGCCAGCATGCGGGGCGCAACCGCCTGGGTAACCGGCAGCGGCCGTGCCGCGCTGGCATGGCCCCGCCAGGCCGGCTGCAAGTGGATGGGTGAAAAGTAGCATCCGGTTGCGATGCCTTGGAGCGCAAGTTCCGATTGCACCCGTTCCCGGCTTGAGCCGATGGGGAGCCGAACCGCATAGACAAACCAACTGATCACCCGGCGCGGAAGCTCCCTGGGCGGCGGCTCGAGACCCGGAACGTTGGCCAGCAAGGCGTCATACCTTCCGGCAACGGCGTCGCGCAGCGCAAGGATCCGCTCCAGCCGGCTCAACTGCACACGGCCAAGGGCGCAAGCCAGCTCTGCCAGCCGATAGTTGTAGCCTGGCTCGATGTGCTCCAGCCAGCCGGAGGCTTCCCGGCAGCCGCGCGCATCCGCACCCATGCACATCCGGTCCGGGTTACGCCCCTGATTTCTCAAGCTCCGCAGCCGCCGGGCATGGGCGGGGTTGCGGCAAAGTACTGCGCCACCCTCGCCGGTGGTGATTTGCTTGTTGGGATAAAAGCCAAACACGGCCAGATCGCCAAAGCTTCCGGCGCGACGGGTCGAGGGCGAATCGCCGAATTGAGCGCCGAGAGCCTCGCATGCGTCCTCGATGATCCGGACGCGATGCCGCCGGGCGATCTCCGCAAACGCATCCATATCCGCCGGAACCCCGAACGTGTGAACCACAAGGATCGCCCTGGTCTGCGGCGTGATCGCCTGCTCCACGAGCGCAGGATCGAGATTCAGCGTTACCGGTTCGATATCCACAAACACCGGTGTGGCCCGCACCTGCAGGACTACGTTGGCCACGGCGATAAACGCAAAGGAGGGAAGGATCACTTCGTCCCCCTCGCCGACTCCCAGGACCAGGAGCGCCAGGTGCAGGCCGGCCGTGCCGGAGCTCACCGCCACTGCATGGTCAACGCCGTGGTATTTGGCCAACGCTGCTTCAAAAGCCTCCAGTTCCGGTCCCAGGCTGAGTTGAGATGTCCGCAGGACGGCTGTCGCAGCGTCGATTTCCGCCTGCGTAATATCCGGCGCCGCCAGTGGAATGCGCACTGTCATCGATCTTCCACCCCTGAGCAGACGGGAGCCGGCTGTTTGATCAGCAACCCGTCAAGCGACACCGTTCTCAGCACGCGGGCAATGGTCTCCGAAGCGGTTCCATCGCCGTACGGATTCGTCATTCCGGCAAGATCTTTGCGGAAATCAGGTTGCAGAGCTCGGGCAATGGCAGCGCGAATGGCATCTGCCTGCGCAGGCGCATCGATCACATTCCGAGCCCGTTCGCGGCCTTGCTGCCGGATGCCGACGTTGACGACCGGCAGGCCGAGCGAGGCCGCTTCCATGATTCCGCTCGATGAGTTGCCGATGAGCACCTCCACGGATTGAAGCAGGCTCCAGTAAGAAACAGCGTCGAGGTTGACAAAGAGATGCGTGTT